>DATCIL010000396.1:0-3982 GCA_036507795.1 Anaerolineales bacterium
CGGCGGTTCTGCCGCCCAGGGAGCGGATTACACGATCTCGACTACCCAGGTAAAGATCCCCGCCGGTGGAAAGAACGTCACGATTGCGCTCAACATTGTGAATGACATTGTCAATGAATTTGACGAAACCATAATCCTGTCACTGGGCAGTCCTGTTCACGCTGAGGTGGGCAGTCCCAGCCAGCACACCGCCACGATCCTGGACAATGATGCCATGCCCAGCGTTTACTTCCAGATGGCCAATCAAAGCGCAGGCGAGGACGTTGGACAAATGCTGGTCGCAGTCCGGTTGAGCGCGGCTTCGGGCAAACCGGTCGATGTGCCCTTTAGCGTCACCGGAACCGCCACCCAGGGCGCCGGTGCAGATTACACCATCTCCGCCAGCCCGGTGACCATCGCGGCAGGGAGCACCAGCGCCAGCATCGTCATCACGGTGAACAATGACAGCGTGGTCGGGGAGGGCGACGAGAGTATCGTGGTCTCGATGGGAACGCCCACAAATGCGGTCAAAGGGAGTCCAGATGTCCACACCGCCCAGATTGTTGATGACGATCAAATTCCATGCCCTGATCTGGGCCCGATGACCTTCAACGATTTCAAGATGTCATTGCCCGTATCCCATATGGTGGCAGGCGCTGAGCCGGCCACGATCACCAGCCTGGCGGTCAACTGGAACGATGTTCCCAGCTCTCAAAAGCTTCAGTCGGTTTCTTTTGGCCTGGCACCTATCTGGAGCGGGAATGATAACAATCCGCCTACGTACTTGCCTTCCGAAGGCAGCTGGAGTGGGACGAGCGATAGCCGGCTGATCAATCCTTCTTCGACAAAAACCTTGCAGTTCGAGTTTTTCAGCTCATTACTAACGCCCTATTCGACTTACTCAGTCACGATTAGCTTTGACAATGGCTGCGTTATCAGCCGGAGCGGCGGCGGTTAAACTCGATCATGGGCCAGATAATGAAAAAAATTGGATTTGTTCTCCTGATTTTCGCCTTATCCTTGATCCTCCTGAGCAACCTGGCCGGCGGTGGCATGGCCGCCGCGCAGGAACCTGAACCAACTCCGGTTGTTCCGGCAGGCGGGCCGGTTATCGAGGGTGTCCCCGGAGCTCCCGGCGTATACCATCCCAGATTGAGCAGGATGGAGGCAAGTATCTCGTCTGCAGAGGCCTCGCCTGGCGATAATTTTGGCTATACGCGCCTGGATGGAGCCAATTATGACTGGAAAGACGCCACTTCAGGCACCATAGTGAATTTTGGCGGAAAAGTGGATGATGCATCTGCTGGCCCCATCGACATAGGGTTTAATTTCAAATTCTATGAGAACACCTACTCTGAGGTTTACATCAGCACGAACGGCCTGTTGACTTTTGGCAGCGGCGGCTCTTACGCCCGCAACGAATACATCCCGCACGTGACCGCGCCCAATAACGTAATCGCCCCGCTGTGGGACGACCTGGCGCTGCAAGTAGAGAGTGTTCCTACTGTTGGAAAAATCTATTACAAGTTATCTGGCAGCAGTCCGAACCGCATATTTGTTGTCCAATGGCAAGATGTCATCCTCCGGGTCGGCGAGGGCGGCACGTTTACCTTCCAGGCGCTGCTTTACGAAAACGGCGACGTCAAGTTCCAATACCAGACACTAAATGGCTCCACTGGTGAAGCCACAATTGGTATCGAAGACGCCGACGGAATTGATGGGCTGTTATATGCATACAACTCTGCCGGTCCGAATGAAGGACAGGCCATTGTGTTCCAGCGGCCCCCAGCCGGCGCGAGGGTAAAATTCTTGCCCACTTACCAGGGCGCATTTTCGATAAGCGGAAAATCCACTTTTTCGCTTGAAATTCGAAATACGGGGGAAGTGGGCAGCGATGTCTTTGACCTGGCGCCTGTGTCGAGCGCCCCCGGCTGGAATGTCCGCTTTTACAACCAGTCCGGATCAGCGCAGCTCACCGACAGCGATGGCGATGGCAAGGTGGACAGCGCTTCGATCAGTCCCGGAGCTTCAAAGACGATCACGGTGGTCCTGGAGGCGCCGCCAACTGCCGCTGTCGGCGACTATACAGATGTTACACTCACCGCCGTCTCTTCTAAGGATGCGAATAAACAGGCTCAAACCAGGCTCTGCAGCGCCATACCCGCACCGTTTGGCCAGGCTTTCGCAGACAATGAGATGGGCATCCGCCTGGGCCTGATCTGGTCTGCGACGCAGGCAAATCCTAAAGTAAAAGATTGGTTTTCCGGAAGCACATTGGCAGTCGGGCAAACTTACCAGGGGAATTATATCTATGCCTGGGAAAAGAACGAAAGCAAACTGGTCGGCAGTGATTTAATTCTTTACGCCGATATTGAGTATGCGCTGGTCAGCAGGGGCGGCAGCATCTTTAGGGTAGCCGACAAGTTAACCAATAACTCTGCGGTAACGCAAACGACTACCGACCGCTCTCCGGTCGCTGCCAGCGCTCCGAATGGGAAAATTGGCCTGGTGTGGGTACGATCGATTACGAACCAGCTATTAGAGACAAAATCTAACGTCTTCTTCGCCATCCTCAACGCTGATGGTACTGTGGCGGTCCAACCGCAAAATATCACCAACAATACTGAATGGAGGGGCGGTGAAGATTATGGAGTGCCCCTGTTTATCTCGCCGAGGATCGCTGCGACCAGCGATAATCGCTTTGTGATCGCCTGGGTAGACCAGCGCGTGCACAGCAGCGCGCAGGACGCCGAAACGAGCGACATCGCCTTCGCAATCATTAATACTAACGGCGGCATTGTTAAGGGCCTGTCCTCTCTAACCCAAAGCACGCCGGGTGGAGCGCGCTACTTCGATCCAAACCTTACTGAATTGGGCAATTCACGCGCATTTTTATCATACACCGCCTCTGATTCCACGGGTGCCAGTTCATCTATCAATTTTATCGTCCTGAACAGCCAGGGTGAGAAACTCAAAAACCAGGCTGCCATCGCTGGCAGCAGCGGCTGGAGTCCGGATGCGGTGCAATTAAAAACTGGAAAGATATTAGTGGCCTGGACAAATGGTTTGAACAACAAGATTGCATACGCAATGTTAAATGACAGCACCTATTCCGCGGCGATGAGTCCAGTGGATTTATCCGCGCCGGACGGCCGCCAGGCGGATTTCGTATCGGTAACCAAGGACAAGGATGGTCACGGCATTATCACCTGGATGGACGTGCAGTGGAACCACCACCTATATTATGCCCTGGTGGACGCCAGCGGCAATGCGATCACGCCACCGATGGTTTTCTTAAGGGGACAATCGACGGATCCATTGGTGCTCAGCAGTTACGCCGGTCAGGGGAACGCTCCTTATGACGGCGCCTGGCAAACCTATATACCCTTCATTCAAAAATAGTACAGCGCAGCGAGAGGTCCAAATGGAACAACAAACACTAATATCCAAAAAAGAACGAGGACAAAGCTTGATGGAACTGGCTTTTAGCTTGATGTTCCTTCTGGTCTTGTTGAGCGGCGTGGTCGACTTAGGGCGGGCGTTCTTCACCTATATGGCGATGCGCGATGCTGCCCAGGAAGGGGCGCTGTATGGTTCGATCCATCCTACCGATGAGATTGAAATAAAGAATCACGTCATCTATAGCTCTGACATGATGCAAAACCTGATCGCCGCCGACGATATTACAGTCGAGATTACCGACGCCCCCTGCACCGGAAATGCCGTCCGGGTGCAGCTCGACCACGACGACTTTCAAATAACCATGCCGTTCATCGGTACGTTTATCGGGCAGCAGACTATTGCCATCCGTGCCTCTGTCACGGATACGATCTTAACTCCGCCTTGTCAATAGGCCAGGACCAAGCAACGGGAGGTATGCTGTGAAAAGAATGATCCATTCTTCGGAACGGGGGCAGGCTCTAATTTTGTTGGTTTTCGCTGCAGTCGGTCTGTTGGCCTTTACCGCGCTGGCAATCGATGGCGGGATGGTCTATGCAGACCG
>DATCIL010000397.1:0-4264 GCA_036507795.1 Anaerolineales bacterium
TTGCTCGATGACGTAAACTGAGGAGCAGTAGGGACACGTTAACGACAGGTTGTGCGGAGCCAGCATGTAAACCGCGCCGCACGCCCGGCATTCGAAGGACTGCGTGTCGACCGGCCTGGCGTGACCCCGAGCAGTCGCCAGGGCAATGGTGAAATCCTGCCCGGCCTCCACCTGATCTTCCACGGCGCGGGGAGAAAGACGCTCCTGCGCCTGGCAGTACTCGCACACCAGGGATTTTCCATCCGGCGCATAAGTCAGGCGTCCACCACAGTTGGGACAGACGAAGCGCTGTGCCTGGACTGGCGTTGGATCTGCGGACGAAAACTGCGGCATTTGGTTTGGATCGACGATGTCTTCCGGATTGAGGCGGCCATCCAGGATAGCCAGGCTGCGGCGCGCCGGGTAATGGTTTGGCTGGTTGACAAGCACCTCTTCGAGGTAATCGCGCTTCTCCTGAGGATCGTCGCTGATTTCGCTCAACCAGAAACAAGCCTCCACCGTTTGGTCCGTAGATGGATCGAGCCGCAGGGCCCATTCCAGATAGAAGCGGGCTTCATCTTTGTCGCTGGCTTTGGCGGCGGCTACGCCGCGCACGAGCAGGTCGCGAACGCTATCTGACATGGTGATATCCTTCAGCAAGCAGAAGCAGGTCATTTATAATTAAATTCAACGCTTTTGTGAAGGCCCCATTCTGTTCTCAATAAAACAGCACATTCAAAGAGTAATCTGTCAGTCAATCAGGCCTAAGGGTTAACTGAAGCGAGCTTTTCTCGGGTACCTGGCTCGAGGCACAACTCGCCAAGTATTTTCTCTATGGTCGCCCGGCCATACTGGGTTCTGATTTCTTCTGGTGTAAGCTTTGCGAGCTGAAGAGCAACCAAAAATTGACCCGGGTTGAGTATACAGATGTTCTCGTACTGGCCAATATCGAGCAAGTCTCGATCGCTGCTGATCAAATAATGAGCTTTCCCCTCAACAGCACAGGCTAAAAATTTATCATCCTTCGGGTCACGTGAGATGCCAGTCAATGACAAATCGCCAGGAATCAGCAAAGAGAATTTGTCAATTCCATCCGAAAGGGGATCTAAAGGAACCGTAGAAAGTGCCTTTATCTGAGGCCGAGACAATACGGCGGATAGCTCAGCACTTGTTTCAGGCGAGGTCAGCAGAATAAAATCATTGTCTCGCCAGGCAGAAATTACCTGGCTCATAATTTCCCCCTTGGTCAGGATGTAGCTGACGAGCGAGCTGGTATCGATGACGACGCGTAAAGGATCCAATTAACGGTCTTTGGCCGCCTCTTCTCGAGCCTGTTCGATGATCGCCAATATCTCCTCCTCACTGAGATCCTGATTCCGAGGGGCATTGGCGTCGGCGGTTTCTTCCATCCATTGGAAAAAGTTCTTTCGCTGGTCTTGAAATTGTTGGAAGCGGCGATATTCGTCCAAATTGACTAATGCTGCTTGCGGGCGGCCGAACGTCTCTATGACGTAGGTCGCCTGTTCTTCACGAACTTCCTGGAGCACGTCGGTCAACTTTTGACGCAGTTCGGTTGCACCAATCTGATTTTCCATAATAAATCCCTGAAAGTTTATAAGGTTTATAAATATTATACACCTTAATGGTGAAGCTGTAAAATCTTCCTGATATGTTCCGTATGATCCCGCTCGTGCCACAGAGCGCGTCTCAGCATCTTCCGCGGGCTCCAGAACTCGCCATCCACGCCGGACACCCGGCGTGACCCCGCCAGGTCCGGCAGTATTATCACCATGTGGGCCCGCACCTTTTCCAGGCGCTCGAACGGATCCTCCGGGGCATCTTCTCGGGGAAAGGCCAGGTCCAGCCGGTCCAGGTACCACCATTCCGCCCCGCCAACGTGTTTGAGGATCCCGGTGATGTCCCAGCGTTCTCCCGTGATCCTGCGCTCAAGGTCATCCGGCTTCAAATCCTGCACAGTTGCCAGCAGGTCTGCCCGGCTCCAATGAAGCATTTTCAGCCCGCGCTCGATCTCTTCCTCCGCCAGCGGCTTCCAGTCGTGCCGGAACCAGGCGTTGACTTCGTAGCCTTCTTCGGCCAGCTCAAAGTCTTCGTCAATCTCAAAGACCTCCCAGGTCTCTTCCACCTGGATCTCAAAGGTACCGGCGGTCAACCAGGGCTGCGGGTCGTGCCCGGCAATCCAGTCGATATAGCCTTGAATGGCGGCGGGCAGGTTTTGCCGGGCCTGGTCGCCGGTGGCGCCGTAAGCGAAGCAACCGGGATGGTTCAGCGCCCAGGCGATGGAGCGGCCCTCATAGTTGTTTTCAATGCCAACTCGGAATAACATGGCAAACTCTCCTCGGATAGCCGATTGGTGAGTAGGCAATCAGGCAATAGGTTGAGCGAGCTACCGCATAGTTTAGGAATGTCAGCCAAAACTCTGGTTGAGCATCACCGCGAGCGCTGGTTGAGTAGGCCTTCTTAGGCCGTATCGAAACCAAGCGGCTGCGCCGGAAACGTAAACTTAGCTCGAAAACCGCCCAACGTGGTTTCACTGCTGCAGTCTCGCAGCACCGCTCAACTCAACCAGGGAGTTGACTGCATTAAAACTGTCCGGTTGCCACTTGGTCAATCGGTCACAAAATTGCCCATCTTCCGGTCAGGCAAGCACCGAGGCCATTGATATTGGCTGATTCTAACCAGATTTCTGACCAACATCTGTGCCAATCAGTGTTCATCCGTGGTCGGTGTTCAGCATCAAAATTGGCGAAAGTCCACTCACGTGATGACAACCACCTGCCCGCCCGTCATCTCTTCCAGATCTGTCGGCCTAAGCCGGAAGACCGCGTGCGGCGTTCCCGCGGCGGCCCAAACTTCTTCATACTTCAGCAGGTCCTCGTCAATTAAGGTCTCCAGCGGTGTGTCATGACCCAGCGGCGGTACCCCGCCGATGGCAAACCCGGTATGCCGGCGGACGAACTCGGCGTCGGCTTTGCCGACCGGTTCTCCTGCCAGCCGCTCGATTTTTTGCTCGTCTACGCGGTTGGAGCCGCTGGCCAGCACCAGCACAGGCCGCTCCGTCTGCCTGGTTTTGAAGACCAGGGATTTGACGATCTGCCCGACCTGGCAGCCGATAGCCTGCGCCGCCTCGGCGGCGGTCCGGGTCGAATCCGGCAGCTCTACTACTTCTAACGAAAAACCTTTGGCTTTTAGTGAATCCTGCACTTTTTGTGCGCGTGCGCTCAATCCCATCACATCCATCCTCTGCGGCGGATCCACAGGAACATGCCGAACGGCACCAGGAGTATCACGGCCAGCGTAAGCATAAAGGCTGCCCTGCCCGTCCAGGCATCCAGTGAGACGACCGGCTCAAAAAAGTTCATGCCGAAGAATCCGGTCACAAATGAGATCGGCATAAACAGCGTGGTAATGATCGTCAGCGTCTTCATGATATCGTTCATGCGGTTGTTGATCACCGAGAGGTACGTATCCAGCGTGCCGCTGGTCAGGTCGCGGACGCTTTCGGAGATATCGTGAAGTCGCACCAGATGGTCATAAACGTCCCGGAAGTAGACCTGGGCGCGGGCGTCGATTACCGCGTAATCATCCCGGGCGAGCTTGTTGAGCACCTCGCGCTGGGGACCGATGATGCGGCGCAGGTGGAGAACAGACCTTTTTAGCGTGAAAATGCGCGCCAGCGTGTCCGGCGCAGCCCGCTCAAACAGCTGGTCCTCCAACACATCGATGACTTCATCCATTTCATCGACGACGGGCATATAGCTGGCAACCAGTTCGTCGGTTATCCGGTACAGGAGCTGGTCGGTGCCCTGGCGCCAATAGCGCTCGTCACGCTGGCTGAGCTCCCACAGGCGCTCGATGGCAGATAGATGCTGGTCGTGGTGGGTGACCAGGTAGTTTTTCCCCAGAAAGATGTCCAGTTCGTGGGTCTGGAGATGCTGCTCCTCATGCTCGTTGAAAACCACGCCGTGCAAAACGATGTACAAATACTCCCCCCAGTCATCCAGCTTGGGGACGTGCACCTCCTGCAGGGCGTCGTCAATCGCCAGGGGATGGAAACCGAAGACACCTGACAGGATGGGCTCTTCGATTTCGACCGCCTCGTTCTCAAAGTCAACCCAGAGGAACCCGTCCGGGTCGCCGAGCGACGCGGGAAAATCCTGCGGTTGGAGGGCGGTTCTCAGGCTGCCACTGGATTCAAAATATAACGATCGGATCATTCGGGTTATTCCTCGTGGGAATCAAGAACGCCCGGTGAGATCCGGGCGTA
>DATCIL010000398.1:0-1388 GCA_036507795.1 Anaerolineales bacterium
CCTCCGGTAGAGCGCCGCGCACCAATTCCGCCACCACCTGAGAGATCAATATCTGTCCCCCGTGTCCGGCGGACATGATCCGCGCGACCCGGTTGAGCGTGTGGGTGGTGTCGTAATCTTCCTCGAGAGGGATTGCCTCCCCGGTATGCAATCCCATGCGTACTCTTAACGGACCGGTCTCCCTCCATTGCGTGCTGGCCAGCTGGCGCTGGATTGCTATGGCCGCCTTCACAGCATGAACGGCAAGCGGGAAAGCGGCCTGGAAGGCGTCCCCAATGACCTTATATACTGTCCCGTCGTGGGCGGTAATGGATTCGCGCAGGATGGCATCGTGTTTCGACTGGGCAGCGCGCATCTCTTCGGGAAATCGCTCCCATAACGAAGCGCTTCCCTCGATGTCGGTGTACAGGAAAGTCACGGTGCCGGAAGGCAGGTTTATAGAGCTCATTCTGGCGGCCATTCTCCCATCTCAATATCATAACCCGAATGTACATTCTTTTGAAACCTTCGATCGCGACCGTATCTCCGACGACAGGAACATTTTCCCCTCAAACCCAACCTCCCGCAGGCTCGTCCTGTCCAGCACTGCTCTACCCGAATGGAGGAGGGACAGCCCACGTAGCCTGTGCTACCATAACCATTATTTTCACGATACCTGATAATGGTAAGGATATCCCCTCATGCCAAAATTACTCTCCCGGCTCTTTCGATTTGTTATGACTATCGCAGTCTTTTTGTACCGGCTAACTGGCGGAAAGTTCGGCGGCAAGGTGCAGGGGCTGCGCGTGCTGCTCCTCACGACGACCGGGCGCAAGACCGGCAAGGAGCGCACCACTCCGCTTGGCTACTTTGAGCATGACGGCGGCTACGTCATCATCGGCTCAAACGGCGGGTTTGACACTCACCCAGCCTGGTTTCATAACCTCGGGAGCAACCCGCGCGCCGCCATCCAGGTCAAGGAGGAGCAGTTCGAAGTCAAGGCAGAGATTGCCGGCCCGGATCAGCGTGGTCAACTTTGGCTGCGGCTGATGGAAGTTGCTCCGTCCTACGCCAATTACGCAAAGAGGACGAGCCGCGAGATTCCACTGGTGATCCTGCGCCGGGTGGCATAGCGTATTCTCCATTAGACTGTACAATTTATAAATAAATTGACTTTTCAGGTATTAATTGTACAATCAATTTACTTCCCGATAAAGCCAATAATTTCTATAGGAGGATAACCTGATGAAGCAATCATATAAGCCGCAAGGCTATTCCAGCCTCTCCCCGTACATCATGGCGGATGGGGCGCAGCGTGTGATCGATTTTCTGAGCCAGGCGTTTGATGCCCGTGAAATGCGGCGCCAGGATAACCCCGACGGCTCGATCATGCATGCCGAAGTACAAAT
>DATCIL010000399.1:0-2074 GCA_036507795.1 Anaerolineales bacterium
TCCAGAGGCAGATCCTCAGGCAGATTTTCAGCTGCTTCCTCAGCTTCGCTGATCAAGCGCCGGAAACGGTCGCTCGGATTCTCATCAACGGGATGTGGCATCCGATCAGACATGATCTCTCAATGACCATTCGAATTGCAGGGTCGGTCCATGCAAGGTTTATACCATCTCATGCGCAGCTTACTCGGGTTTGCTCGCCACCAACACGGTCCAGGTCCCGCGTTGGACCACCTCGGACTGCTGGTTAATTACCTCCAATTTGATCTCGACGAGACCTCCACCAATCCGGCGCAAACTCTTCTTCTCCATCACTTCCATGTCCACGCGGATTGTGTCGCCGATAAAAATTGGATTTAGGAATCGCCACTCATTAACTTCCCGAAAGGTGATGATTGTTCCTTCCAGGATGCCGGTCTGAACCGCCAGCCCAGAAGCTATGGAAAGTCCTAACAATCCATGAGCCACTCGCTGCCCAACAGGCGTGTTCTTGCTGTATTCAGCATCCGTGTGGATCTGATTGTAGTCGCCGGATAAACCCGCATAAGCGACGATATCCGCTTCCGTAACAGTCCGGCCGGCGCTTACGATACGCTCGCCGGTCTCGAATTCTTCAAAATATCTACCCCGTGGTCGCGGCATAACCTCTTCCTCTTCTATGCTCACTGATCGAGTTTTTTTAATCCTTCTATATCTTTGCCAAACCGTAGACCTTGCTCACAGGCAAGACAACTAACAATCCTGTGCCGGGCAAATTCAGGTCTCCAATAACATCCTGAGTGGCCGAGACCAGCTTGTCGACCATGCCCTCCTCTTTTACGATGGTAAATAAGGTCCGGCTAAAGAGCTCTTCGTGCTCGAGCAGACTTTGGAGACTGGGCATCAACGGTAAATCATCCCAAATGCCCGACTGCTGTCGCGCCCGGCCCAATCCGCTGCTATGAAGAATTGTGATTCCTGGTACACCGACCTTTTCCCAGGCGTTCAGGATATCATCCAATCTTTCGGCATCATTGAGGACGAATAAAACTAAGAACATTGTCTATCTCCTCCTCATCGTTCCGATAACTCGGCGACCGACCTTGTCTCTCTTTGGGCGAAAAGCGCCCTCAGCGTGGGTGGCGTGATTAGGGTGGTGATCAGCACCATGCCAACGATGGCTGAAAATATGGGCTGATCAACCAAACCCTCAGAAATCCCAACAGCAGCCAGGATTAGCCCAACTTCACCTCGCGAGATCATTCCTGCTCCCAATTGAAGCGATTCTCTCCAAGAAAAATCAGCTAACCGCGCACCCAATCCCGCGCCCACCCATTTTCCCAAAATTGCCGCCACCGTGATCCCAAGCATGAGTATCAATATACCCGCGTCCAACTGGCGGGCATTCACAGATAAGCCGATGTTCACGAAGAATATGGGAACGAAGAGACCATAAGATAGGGCGCTCATGCCGCGCTCAATCCGTTCTTTTTCCGGATTGCGAGCGAACATCAGGCCGGCGAGAAATGTGCCGGTAATCGCCGCCATATTTCCGATTAACTCAGCCGCGATCCCATACAATAGCATAATCACCAATGCAAAGGTGAGAACACCCTGGCTGATCGGCAGCCTGGAAATCCTTCTTGATAATCCAGGCAACACCCACAAACCAAAAGCGACCGATAACGCCAGAAACACCACCATACGTAAAAAAATCAACCCGATGACTGTGATGCCTCCCGCGCCGCTGCTGAAAGCCAGAAACGCCGATAATAGAAGGATAACCATCACGTCATCGAACACCGCTGCACCAAGCAAACCCAGGCCCACCCGGCTTCGCAAAGCCCCGAGTTCCATTAAAGTCTGTGCAGAAATGCTTACGCTCGTGGCTCCTAAGGTTAAACCCAGAAAAACCGCCTGTTCAGGTTCGAAATCAAAGCCCAGACCTACCAGGTAACCCAAGGCGATCGGGATGGCTACTCCCAGTATCCCAGCAAGGGCAGACACTTTGCTGTTTCTGGCCAGTTCGTCCAAATGAAGCTCCAAACCTGCAATGAACATCAACAGCAGAACACCGATCTCAGCGAGATGTTCGATG
>DATCIL010000400.1:0-8133 GCA_036507795.1 Anaerolineales bacterium
GAATTGGCCAGCAATCCGGCGATTCACAGGGAGATGATGTATAACTATAAAGAATTGGATCCGGCCGAATGCGAATTTGTCAGCATCGGGCCGGCCGATGAATTAGGCAATGGCGAGCGAATGTTTATCGAGATCGACGAAGAGCAAATTGTGATTTTCAATATTGGCGGCCAGTATTTTGCCATTGGAGATGTCTGTTCGCACGATGATGGCCCGCTCGGCGACGGGGATTTGCAGGAGTTTGAGATCATTTGTCCCAGACATGGGGCCAGATTTGATGTGAGGACTGGAAATGTCCTATCCCTGCCGGCGATCGTAGATATTCCGGCATATCCTGTACGTGTCGTGGATGGCCAGCTCGAGGTAGGCGTACCTGCGGAATCATAAAATTTTGACAAAAAGCATGCTGGTACCAGCGTGCTTTTTTTATTTAACTACCCGACCAATCGCATAGAAGGTAGGGACAAATAAGACTCGTTCGTTGCGCCCCCAGGCATCCTCTTCCAATTGTCTAAAGACGTTGATTGTCTCTTCGGGCAATAACCCATTTAAGTCGTCGGCTATCATCCTCCACTCTGAAAAGCGCTCTGCATCCTGAGATCGGGCTTTCCATTGACCTCCCAATACACCTGTCTCTACATCCTTTAGCCCGGCCCGGGTAAATAACGACATCAACTGGCGGCCCATCCGAGGGTCGGCGCCCTGGCGCTGAAGGGAGCGATGCTGCCACTCTCCGAGAATAGAAAACTCTGGCGGGTGATCGATTCGTCCACCATAATCCGGTTCCGCAAACGCCACGACCGAGCCCCCTGGATGGGTTACTCGCATCATTTCTTTTAGCACCTCGGCTGGCCGTTTAACCCACAAAAGGAGAAAATGACAGAGGGTTAAATCAAAGCCAGATCCTGGAAAAGGCACGCAATGGGCATCAGCGTGGACCAGATCGATGCCGGGATTGTTTTGAAGGGCAAAATGGAGGAATTCGAGATTTAAGTCCAGACCAAGCACACGCCCTTGGCCGAGGTTCGAGAGCTCCGCCAGGAGAGCGCCGGTGCCACAACCAACGTCCAAAATTGACTTGATTGATGAGATGTCAATGCGGTCATAGATATGGTTGCGTAAATCTCTCGTCCATTCAGCCTGAAGCGTGAAACGTTGGCGCCAGTGCTCAACGGTTAACGCCATATCTTTTCCCACGGATCGGTGAGGAAATTGCCCCGGACCTGATTGATGCCTTTAGCGGGAAGTACGTCACCGTCTGGTTCGACGTACAGCCAGGCTCTGCCCGATCCCTGAGAATTATCCTCAAGTTCCACTTCCATGGATACTGGATTTATCGGTGAATAAGGTACGGGAAGATCCCAAATCAAAGATACATTCAATTCTGCGACCTGTTCCCGAATGGTCGTAAGGGCTTCCAGAAGACCGGGGGCTGCACTCAAGGAAATAGCTCCTACCTGCAGTTTAGCCAAATGCGCGATCACTTGAGGAACCCTGTCTCTGTTTTCGTCTGTTAAGGTGATGTGAACTGCTGTGAATAGATCTTCTGCCAGGGCATTTTCCAGGACCTTCCAGGTTGAGGCCTCCTCCGGCTGCCAAATAATCAGCAGGTGATCTAATCCGGTCTGGAGCAGCGTATTCAGGTAAATTTTATCTGCCAACCTATGACCATCGGTAAGTAAACCAGTCACCTGGCCATTCTTTTCTGCGTGGGCGATCAGCTCCGGAAGATCTTCTCGTAAGGTGGGTTCACCACCGGTAAAAATGATATGCGGAATGCCTGCGCTCCAGGCCTTATCGAATATGGTCTTCCACTCTTCCGTAGTTAGCTCACGGGTTACTCGTTTTGTTGGCGCCGCGTTCGGATCTGAAGCCTCTGGTAGTCGATATGTGATAGCGCAGTCGAGCCGGTAGGGGGCAGAGATATCACCTGAATAGGGTGATTGGCGATCCAGGTCCAACACAGTTATCGGGTCCAGATCCGGCGTCGAGACCAGGAGATCGATGCGATCGACAAAATCTTGATAGTCTTGCTTGACCTTCGACTGGTTTACGCGGTATCGAGAGGCAATCTCTTTTAGGGCTGCATCCTGCGGGGTCTGGCTTACCAGGTGATAAGCGTATTCTGCTGCGGTTCGATTTAAGTGAAGGATTGTGGAGGCATTAACAATGAGCAGGGCTGAGCCATCAGATTCGATTCTGAGGTGCAAGCGAAAGTTGCGCGGGTCGTCGGGTGGCGCCTGATAATGGTAGACGCCCGGTTGCAAGGGTTTTGCAGGCTCTATCAACCGTTTTATGGATTCGCGAATGCTGGTCATGTCCGGCCTCAATTAGATTCATCGCATAATGTATTTGGCACTTGCTTGCGCTAGCGGCCGCCACCAGCACAAGCACAGGCGCAGCCGGCGCAGGCGCAAGCGCAGGCGCAGCTCCCGCCACCGGAGGAACGCCCGCTGCTGGTGGTCTTTGGTGGCGGGTTGGTAACATTGGTAACCCCGCTGGTAAATTCGGTCACATTGCCGATTACATTGCTGGAAAAGTTTTGAACACCGGTAACTACAGCCGCGGCAAAGTCCGATCCGGGTAACTGAGGTAAAGAAGGACTGCCACCGGAAGTCGGAGTTCGGGAGGTCGTTGAAGTGCTGGGAGCAGAACGACCATAACCCGGATCATAACGCGGCCACCAGACCGGAACGAAAACCGGTCCGGTGCGGAAGACATCCTCAGCGCGGTCATCAAATTCACGATCCAGCATGGTCCATTCCATGACTTCATCAAATAGCTGGCTCTTAACTTCCGGTGTATCGGCAGCTTCTACTTGAGCCCAGGCTCGATCCATAATATCATGGTAGTATGCAACCGATTCGCGCCGGCTGAACCCCTCCATTTTTTTGCCGACGCTGCGGATCAAATCCACCATCATCTTCTGCAGGGCTTTGCGTTGGCGAGGGCCGCGCGGTTCGTCAAATGCCTCCAGGAAGGCCTTTTCGTAAGTGCGCAGATTCTCTGAAAGAGGCTCATTCTTTTCGATTTCCAGGGGATCCTGTTTGAGGACTCGGGCAGCGTTCTTCTTGATCACCGAGAAGAGGATCATTGTGAGAACTTTATCCATAGGCTGCTCCATTAAAATGGCAGCCTCAATGGCGGTCAGACCGCGCTTGATGCCGTGTCCCTCAATGGCAATTTTGGGCGGGAGGTATTGCATCTTTCTGCGCCGGTCGCCGATCAAACCCAAAATAAAAATTAGGCCAAAGAAACCGAAGCAGAGGAAGGGGATCAGGGCTTCGAAACTGATTCTGCTGATCCAGGCAAATGGATTTGGGCGGGCGATTGCATCGGCGGGAACGTATTGTGCTGGGAAAGACGCACCAAAGGTATATTGCGTATAGCCATTAGCATTCGGATTGTTCCATGTGTAGGTGATCCTACCCTGGTCATCGATTCCAGCCTCTGGTGCAGAAGGAAAGCCGGGAGGCGCCTCGTGCCAGCGGGGTTCCTCTGGCTGTACGCCAGCGGGTAGATGAAAAACGACGGTCAGATCGGTGGCGCCATGGACGAAGTCGGAGTCGAACCAGGTGGGAGAGAAGACCGCGCTGGCATAATTATCGTCCTGGCTATCGGGATGAAGGACTTCCCGGATCATCCCGACCACTACGTGGACACGGCCGGTTTCTCCCGGTTGGATGGCATTGTTCTCGAGACCCAAAGCGACGCCATAAGTGACGTAAGGTGACTCCTCGATATCCGTTATTGGGCGACCGTCGACGTCTGCGAAGATAGTATTTCGATCATAATTGTCGTTTGGAAGGCCGACATCGACGAAATCAATCGGTGAAGCGCCGGGTTCATTGCTAAATACAAACAGGTAATCCAATGACAGCGTACCGTCTTCGTTCCAAAACGCGTGAACGGTCTCTCTTTCCAGGCGAAAAGAGTAATTTTGCGCCAGCGCGCTGACGGGAATCACAAGGAGAATCAATAAGAAAACAGCGATGAGGATTGTTTTCGGCTTCATTGAAACTTATCCGTTACCACTTGGGCTCTTCTTTGAGCTGGTAAGTAGTTCCACAGTAGGGGCAGGTGACAACCGGCGCTCCGGCGACCATTTTGATGTCATCGGGGCTCAACGCGCCGCCGCAGGCCTGGCACTTGAGGGTATCCATGTTCACGTCTGCAGGCAAATCAACTTGGAGAGTTACCTGAGCGGGTTTTTCTTCAGCGGGTTCACGCCGGCTGGCAAACCAAATTAATCCAAAGCCGATACCAACGGAAATAATGCCCACTGGTATCCAACCAACCTGTCCCTGTGGGCTGAAAGCGCCCCAAATGAATAACACTCCAAAGAAGATCAGGATAGCGGCGATAATGTAAGCGATGATTTTTCCAGCCGACATAGTTACCTCCCGGACATTCTCCGCATAGTTTACATCGGTTATGCAAAAGGGGCAAGTGACTTTCCGCGCTAAATCGAGGGTTAATGTTAAGTAAAAGAAAAACCCTCTAGCGGACCAGAGGGTAGAGCAAGAGAATCTTTTTCCTGGGCGCTTTTTCGTTGCTTATTGCCCAGAGGATTCTCCTGATTGCGGCGGTGGGAGATTCGTATTCATTTCGTCATCAGAGATGTCCATTTCCAGAATCTCGCCAGTGACTACGAAAACGATGCGCTCGCAAATATTGGTAACTCGGTCGGCCATTCGTTCCAGGTTATGTGCAACCCATAAGAGGTAGTTTCCCCGGTCAATGGTAGAGGGGTCAGCGATCATGTAGGTGAGCAATTCCCGATAAACCTGGTTGTAAAGCGAATCGACCATATCATCTTCTTCTGGGATCGCTCGGGCAGTTTCTGCGTCTCTCTCAATAAAAGCTCCAAGAGAGCGGTGGAGCATGTCCACAGCGATTTCTGCCATGCGGGGGATATCAATAAGCGGTTTTACCAGGGGTTCATCGCCCATCAGGATGTTAATTCGGGCAATCCCCTTTGCGTAGTCTCCAATCCGCTCCAATTCCGTGATAATTTCCAAAATAGCGGCAATAATTCGCAGATCCCGGGCCATGGGCTGCTGAGTGGCAATCAAGGTAATGCAGCGATTTTCAATATCGTAGCGCTTCTCGTTGACCACTTGATCGCCCCTGTATATCCGTCGAGCATCTTCGATATCACGCCGCTTAAGCGCATCAACAGATTCCTTAACCGCCTGTTCTACCATACTGCCCATCACGAGGACATCGTCGAGCAAATTTTGTATCTGGCGGTCTAAGGTTTCTCGAGGGGAAATGGATGACATGATTTACCTTTCACAATGATAAGGAAAGATCTCGTTAATTGGATTTTACATCATTACGACAAAATAAGTAAGGATGTGGGCTCGTTTGAGTTTATCCGAATCGCCCGGTAATATAGTCTTCTGTGCGTTGCTCGCGCGGGTTGGTGAAGATCTGGTTGGTTTGGCCAAATTCTACCAATATCCCGGCGCGGTCATCGTCCATGGTCAGGAAGGCCGTAAAGTCCGAAACACGTGCGGCTTGCTGCATGTTATGGGTGACAACAATGATCGTGTAATTTCTGGCCAGGTCTCGCATCAATTCCTCAATCTTTAATGTTGCGATTGGATCAAGGGCTGAAGCGGGCTCGTCCATAAGGATTATTTCAGGCCGGACGGCGATCGCCCTGGCTATACAGAGACGCTGCTGCTGACCGCCTGATAGCGAAAGTCCACTCTGATTTAGCTTATCATTGACCTCACGCCAGAGAGCAGCTCGACGCAAGGATTCTTCGACCAGAGCATCCAAATCGCCTTTAAAGCCATTAATGCGGGCGCCCCAGGCGACGTTTTCGTAGATGCTCTTGGGGAATGGATTGGGCTTTTGAAAAACCATGCCGATGCGGCGGCGCACTTCAACCGGATCAACTTCAAGGTTATAAATGTTTTGACCACCAAACAGCACTTCACCTTCCGTTCTAGCTGTAGGCACAAGCTCGTTCATCCTGTTAAAGGAACGTAAAATTGTGCTTTTCCCTGAGCCAGAAGGACCAATGATTGCCGTGATCTTTTGGCGTTCAATTTTTATGTTTGCGTCTTTTACTGCCAGAAAGGACCCATAATAGACGTTTAGCTGACGCGTTTCAATAGCGTAATCTCCATTAGCGGAAATTGTGTTTGGTTGAGCTTGCATATTTATCTTTGTCTTTATCATTAGAGTCTCCTACCGAAACGATTTCTCAACCACACTGCTGAGGTATTCAGGCTGAGAAGCAAAATCAGCAGAACAATGATCGCAGCAGCGGCGATGTTGCGGAACTCGGCCTGAGGGCGGACAGTCCACTGGTAGACCTGGATGGGAAGGGCGGTGAACTTCGAAAAGGGACCGCTGGGATCAATAGTTATGAAGGTGGAAGCGCCAATTACAACCAAGGGCGCTGTTTCCCCAACGGCTCGGGAGATTGCCAAAATGGTTCCGGTAAGGATTCCGGAAATTGCACTCGGCAAGACATGATTCCAAACCGTTTGCCACCTGGTTGCTCCTATGCCATAACTGGCTTGCCTGATGGTGCTTGGAACTGCGCGAATGGCTTCTTGGGCGTTAATGATGATCAGCGGAAGAATAAGGAGCCCCAGGGTTAGACCGGCGGACAGGATTGTCCGCCCGTTCGCCGTAGCGGCATCAATTGTTTGACCGAAAGCGGCTCCGCTGGTGAACGGCTCTAAAAGGCGGACGAAGATGGCTAAACCCAGAAGCCCATAGATGATGGAGGGTACTCCCGCAAGGTTGTTGATATTAGTTTGTATGATCCGGTTAAAAAAGTTATCTGAGGCATATTCTTCCAGATAAATTGCTGCGGCCACGCCTGTTGGGAAAGCAAAAAGGATTGTTATTGTGATCATCCAGAGTGAGCCCAGGATTGCGGTGCGCACACCAGCCTGCTCGGGTTCTGCCGACTGAGGGGAGGTGAAAAATTCTGAGCTAACCCAGCTTCTAAAGACCAGTTCACCATGCTCGAAATTATTTTCGAACTCAGTCGATATTTGCTGGCGCATAAACAGAGATTCGTAGAGAGACCAGGTCCTTTCTACCTGCGGATTGATGACCCAGTCCTCGACGAGGTTTAATACATCCTGCCGGGAACGCTCGGCAAACGGTATTTCATTATCAAAGCGACGGTACAGTCCGCTGGATACATTGGATGCAAAGATCTCAACCAGGGCCTCCTTTGGCAGTTCTTCCAACTGGACGCCGTCGACGGCCAGGGTCTCAGGTTCAACCTGATTGAGGACGACAACATATCCGAAAGCATTATTGGAAATATTCAGAAGTAGTGCCGCTAAGACAATGATCCCGAAAACCGTCGAGGCTCGAAAGATGAAAAACCAGAGGCGACTGATGCCGTGTCTTCTTCCGGTGTTTAATTCGAACTCTCCAATGCTCTCGAACTTCTCTTCAGCTTCTGATTCAAGATCTGAGATGTAATCCAAACTCATTCGTAGACCTCCCTAAAGCGCCGGACGACCCGCTGACTGATCATATTCAGTATCAGGGTCATGAAGAACAGCATCAGGCCAATTGCGAAGACGCTGTTGTAATCAATCGAGTCATAGCTCAAGTCGCCACCGCTGATTCGGACGATGTGACCGGTCATCGTTTCAGCGGGTTTAAAGGGGTTAAAAGTAAAATTCGGACTGGCGCCAGAAGCAATGGCTACGATCATGGTCTCCCCAATCGCGCGAGAAATCGCAACAATGAAGGCGGCAGAGATCCCTGAGAAAGCAGCCGGTAGAACCACCTTAACTGCTGTCTCTAACTTAGTTGCGCCTATTGCGTAAGCAGCTTCCCGTAGGGAACGGGGCACGGCGCTGAGAGCGTCCTCGCTGATGGAGCTGACCAGAGGCAGAATCAGGATACCGATGACGATGCCGGCGGACGCCGTATTGTAGATCGAAACAACGTCTCTACCAAAAACGGTCCGTAGGATTGGCGTCATGAACGTGAGGGCAAAATAGCCATATACCACAGTTGGGATTCCAGCCAGGACTTCAAGAGTAGGCTTTATGAATCCTCTGGCGCGTTCTGAGGCGTATTCGCTCAAGTAAATCGCGACGCTTAGTCCAAGGGGCAGGGCTACTATCATTGCGATGG
>DATCIL010000401.1:0-42822 GCA_036507795.1 Anaerolineales bacterium
CGATTTATCGCATGTGCCGTATATCAGTAGCTCCGGGCTGCGGGCGATCCATACGATTTTCAACCTTTTACGCAGCGGCAATCCCGAGGAAAGTGGTGCGGCTACGCGGAAAGGCATTGCCGCCGGCACCTTTACCTCTCCGCACCTCAAGCTGCTCAATCCTTCAAAGAATGTCCTGGAGGTGCTCAAGACCGCCGGCTACGACATGTTCCTCGAGATCCACCATGACTATAAAAAGGCCATCGCATCTTTCAAACCCGCCGCACCGTAAACCCCCCGGCAGCCACCGCCATCCCTCGCCATGAAATCCGGTCGCCTAACATCTGAATTGAACCGTCTTCTCTATACCTTGAGTATCCGACCCTATCCCCTATCCCTTATCCCTTCAATCTTTAACTAATCTTCAACCTTTCACCCTTCAACCCTCTTATGGACAGAACCATTATCAGCCAGGTGCCCCTCTTCTCCACCTTAGCCTCCGGCGAGATCGACGCCCTCGCCGCCGAATTGAAAGAGGTAGTGTATCCGGCTGGCACCGAGCTATTCTTGGAGGGCGATCGCGGGGACAAATTTTATATCGTTGTCGAGGGGCAAATCGAGATTGTCAAGGCTCTGGGCACGCCAAACGAACGGCTTTTGGCAAGTCGCGGTTCCGGAGAATTTATTGGCGAGATGAGCCTGCTCAATCGCGATGGCCTGCGCACCGCCAGCGCCCGCACCCCGGCCGACACAAAAGTTTTGGAAATGTCGCGCATGGATTTCGATAACCTGCTGCACCGGGAACCCAGCATTGCGTATGAAATGCTGCGGGTGTTGAGCACACGGCTGCGAGTAGCGCACAACGAATCGATCCGCGATTTAAAGGAAAAGAATCGCCGGTTGGAGGAAGCTTACGCCAACCTGAAGGCCGCGCAGCAACAGATCATCGAAAAAGAAATCCTGGAACGCGAGCTGATGCAGGCGCGCGAGATCCAGGAGAGTATGCTGCCCAGCGTGCTGCCCCGCTTTGAAGGTTATGACCTGGGTGCCCGCATGGTCCCGGCCCGCATGGTGGGTGGAGACTTCTTCGACCTGATCCCCCTGGCCTCGAACAAGTTGGGTCTGGTAATCGGCGATGTGTCCGGGAAAGGAGTCCCCGCAGCCCTCTTCATGGCCCTCACTCGCAGCCTGCTGCGCGCCGAAGCCAGCCCGTCCGCCTCTCCCGAGAAGGTCCTGCACCGCGTTAACCATCATCTGATGGGAATGAATGCCAGAGACATGTTCGTAACCATCTTGTATGGGATTTTGGACGGTGAGCGGCACGAATTTGCTTATGTCCGCGCCGGGCACGAGCTGCCCCTCGTGTGGGAGGAAGATGGCCAGGTGATCACACCGCCGATCGGTGGGGGCCAGCTGGTGGGGATATTCCCCAATCCGGTCCTCGAGACGAAAACGTTAACGCTTAACCCAGGCAGTACGCTGCTGCTCTACACAGATGGCGTCACCGAGGCCAGAAACGAGCAGGGGGAATTCTTTGAGGATGACGGTCTCAAGGCGCTCGTCCCACAGCTGCTTGACCGCTCGGCCCAGGGGATTTGTGATGCCTTGGTCGAGATTCTGACCGATTATCAGGGTGCCGCGCCCCAGGCCGACGATATCACCCTGCTCGCCGTCCGCGCTTTAGCCTGAGCAAAAGTATCCCTGTTCTAAAAACATGCCTTACGTATTACGTATCACGTTTTACGTATTACGTTCGTATGGCATCAGCTTTCCGGTTGCTCCCTGCGCCCCCTTCACAAGATAA
This sequence comes from Anaerolineales bacterium, assembly GCA_036507795.1. Taxonomy (GTDB): domain Bacteria; phylum Chloroflexota; class Anaerolineae; order Anaerolineales; family UBA4823; genus DASQQR01. The sequence continues at coordinate 1,784 of DATCIL010000401.1, forward strand.
TATCCCTCCGCGGCACCCGATTCGGTGTCATAAATCACCAGCGTCGGCGGGATATTTTTTCTCCCCACCGGCTCATAGCCCATAATAGTTCCAGGATTGATCAGTAGAGCATCCCCCCGGCTTTCAATCTTAAATATGTGATTGTGGCCATAGCAGACCACATCATAGGCTCCCGAATCGGCTAACGGCAGCGCAATATTGTTATAATGGTTAACGGCGAAACGCTTACCGCCCAGTTCTCCCTGGTAAAATTCGCCCTGGAGGGAAACGTTATCATAGCGCCCAGCAATATTGGTGATGCGGTACAAATCTCCGTCGTTGTTTCCGAAAACGATGTGAATGGGATTGCTGAAGCCTTCCGCCAGTTGGGCCACGATGAACGGAGAACACAGATCGCCGCAAACGACCATCGTTTTGGTGTTTTGCACTCCGATCAGGGCGTCTGCCAGGTTCCATACGTGGTCGTGGATATCTGATAGGATCGCAATTCTCATCACTACCTCCTTTATCTTACGGGTTTGTTACCAATCATAATACGAAGGTTGAATATCATATGCAACTCTATTTTATCCGCCATGCCCAGTCTTTTAATAACGCTTTGACCGGTGAAGACGATTCTGCCGAGAATCGCCGTGAAGATCCTGAACTCACCGACCTGGGCCGGCAGCAAGCCGAAAGGCTTGCGGAATTCCTCAAATGCGGCAACCCGTTCGGCGGCCGGTTTTGCCAGGAATCTGCCCAGGAGGGTTTTCAGATCAGCCACCTGTACACGAGCCTGATGGTCCGTTCGGTGGCAACCGGCGCGGTCGTTGCCAAAGAACTGGGTCTGCCCCTGGTGGCCTGGGTGAATGTGCACGAACGCGGCGGCATATACCTGGAAGATCCAACCACCGGGGAAGTCACCGGGCTGCCCGGAAAGGACCGGGCGTATTTCGAGGAGCAATTTCCTGGCCTGAGGATACCAGAAGACGATATGCAAGACTCGGGTTGGTGGGATGGTCGCCCATTTGAGCAGCGCGAGCAGTGGCCGGAGCGAGCCCGCGGTTTCCTGAAAGACCTCCTGGAAAGACACGGCGGGACAGGTGACCGGGTCGCCCTGATCAGCCACGGGGGATTTTACAATGACTTCTTGCGCATCCTGCTGGGGCTGCCTGCCGGTACGGATATCTGGTTTACACTTTTTAACGCCGGCATTACCCGGATCGATTTTAACGAGGACAGAACCAGTATCCTTTATCACAACCGGATGGACTATCTACCGCCAGAGCTCATAACGTAATACGCAATACGCAATACGTATTACGTAAGGAAGTATGCTACTGCAATAGACTCAACCAGTAGCGGGCGACGGCGATCAGGAGGATCACTCCCAGCAGGCGGCGCAGATTCGAACCGGAGAGATAACGGGCGCCCAATTGGCTCCCGCCGAGGGCGCCCAAAAAGCCTACGGGCAGCAGGCTCAGGCCCAGCAGACCCAATTCCATGTTGTTGCCCACCACCCGCCCCAGTACGCCGCTAAGCGAGTTGACCAGGATGAACGCTGCGGCAGAGGCGGCGGCTTGCTTTGATGTGCCCCAACCGGTTATCACGATGAGCGGGGAAAGAAAGATGCCGCCCCCGATCCCCAGGATTCCGGAAAGTAGACCGATCACCGCTCCGCTGACCAGGGCTGCCGCCCGGGTCAGGCTAAGGGCCGCCGATGGGTTTTCCTTGAAAAAGAGCATACGGATGGCGATGTAGGTCAGCGTAATGTAGAGCAGGGCGAAGTAAACATCGGCCTGCACCTGGAGATAACCACCGATGAAGGCAGCCGGAACCGAGGTTATCAAGAAAGGCCATAGCAGTTCCGGAACGAAGTGGCGTGCGCGGTAATAAGCTACCAGGGCGATGGCGGAGACCAATATGTTAAGCGCCAGAGCCGTGCTGGCCATCACCTCGGGCGAAATGGTAAACAGGCTCATGGCAGCCAGGTATCCCGAGGCCCCACCGAAACCGACGCTGGCATAGAGGAAGGCGATGGCCAGGACGAACAAGGCCAGGGTGAGCGGGGGCAGATTTTGTGCTTCGATCAAAGTGTGGCCTCCTGGAAAGCCAGTTTTTTTGCTGCTGAGAAAGCTTTTGGATTGAACTCCCGCATTTCGCTAACTGCTATGATACCGCATAAGACCGGCGCAGATCGATGAATCCCAGCGAACGATCTAGCGCCGGTGTTTTCTATAACCGCGAAGTCGCCAAGGAAAAAAGGTTACGCAAAGATTTTTTAGGTTATCCTTTGCGTAACTTGGCGATCTTCGCGTCTTCGCGGTTAAGGGCTGGGTGTTGAGCGGGTTAACCTGGTTTCGCCAGGAGACAGGCGCGGTTAATCGAAGAATGAGTTAAAATTCGTCCATGTCAATTCATATTTCCTCGCCACCCTTCAGGCGCCTGCGCGGGTATGCCTTCGATCCCAGTCTTTCCATCCAGCTCGAGACCGTCCCGATCAATGAGGTAGTATTCAAAGTGCCATGGGAGAGAATGGACATCCTTCAAAAAGGCCCGGTGGGAGAATACCTGGAGGTCGTGGATTATGACCCGGCGAGCCAGTGTTTCTACGAACCCATCGACCTTGATGATCCCTTAGTGATCGCGCAGGATGGATTATCTCCCTCGGAGGGCAACCCCCAGTTTCACCAGCAAATGGTTTATGCGGTCGCCATGACGACGATCAAGAATTTTGAACGCGCCCTGGGGCGGCCGGCCCTATGGGCGCCACGATCGGCACCCGCTACGGCCGATCCGGCAGGCAGCTACGTACCACGACTGCGGATCTATCCCCACGCCCTGCGCGAGGCCAACGCATATTACAGCCCGGCAAAAAAAGCGCTCTTGTTCGGTTATTTCCCGGCGACGACCGACCAGCCAGGGATCCAATTCCCTGGCGGCACAGTGTTTACCTGCCTTTCGCATGACATCGTCGCTCATGAGATCACCCACGCCCTGCTCGATGGCATGCACAGCGGCTTTCTGGAGCCTTCGCATCCCGATGTATTCGCCTTCCACGAGGCCTTCGCTGACATTGTCGCCCTTTTCCAGCATTTCAGCTTCCCGGAAGTCCTGGGCCACCAGATCGCCAAGACACGCGGCGACCTGGCCAGTCAAAGCCTGCTGGGAGAGCTGGCGCAACAGTTCGGTAAAGCCATCGGCAATTACGGGGCGCTGCGCAACGCCATCGGCCGGGTAAATCCTGACACTGGTCAGTGGCAGCCACTGCGGCCCGACCCCCAGGAATATCAAAGTGTGCTCGAACCACATGCCCGCGGGGCGATCCTGGTAGCCGCGGTGTTCGATGCCTTTATTTCTATTTATAAGACCCGCGTGGCCGATCTGCTGCGCATCGCCACCAGCGGAACCGGTGTTTTGCCGGAAGGCTCAATCCACCCCGACCTGGTTAACCGCCTTTCGCAGGAGGCTGCCAAATCCGCCCAGCACGTCCTGACGATGTGCATCCGGGCATTGGATTACTGCCCGCCGTTTGATATGACGTTCGGAGATTATTTGCGCGCCTTGATCACGGCAGACTCGGATATTGTCCCCAATGATGACCGGGGCTACCGGGTCTCCTTCATTGAATCCTTCCGCCGCCGAGGAATTTACCCGCGCGAAGTGCGCACTCTTTCTCTGGACAGCCTCCGCTGGCCGGGCGCGCCGATGCGCAGCGATTTGAGCGGTCTTGAAGCGCTGGCCATTGGACCGCTGATCGCCAGTATTGGGGAATTTGTCAGCAAAACCCGTTTGATTACAGGACGCCAGGAGCTGTCTGCCGAAACAGAGAAAACCATGGCAGCGCTTCATAAGGTAATTGACGAAGGGCTCAGAGATTCCGCCTGGTTCGAGGAATTAAGCGGATTGGCGCTCAGCCGCGATACCCAGATCCCGGGACTCGAGACGGATGCGGACGGCGACCCGTTGTTCAAGGTCCACGCCGTAAGGCCGGCGCAGCGAGTCGGTCCGGATGGGAACCTGGAAAACCAGATCATCATGTCCCTTGTCCAGAAGCGCCGAGTTCCGCTTTATGAGAGCTCACCGGATTCCCAGAAGTTCCTGTTTAGGGGAGGCGGAACGCTGATCCTGGATCTCGATGAACAGACGCTGCGCTACAGCATCACCAAGCCGATCAGTGATGAGCAGCGTTTACAGCGGCAGAGAATTTATCTGCGCGACCAGTCCGGGCGCTCCTTACGGGCAACCTATTTCGGCGGGCGGATGTCGGGAGATCAGGCCGAGCCCTTCGCGCTGCTGCATAGGGAATTATGAATAGAAAATTCACTGGCGGTCAATGTTCTTAAAACGTCTAAGACTTTGGTTATTACGGATCTTCGGGAAGTCACAGGAGTCGTTAATGGTAGATCAGAATGAGGCCGGCAAGAAATCTGGCGTTGCGTCGGTTCGCGTGCGCATGTATCGTCCTGGGCTGGGAGATTGTTTTCTCATCACTTTTCAAACCGAGGAAAAGGATTTTCACATGCTTGTCGACTGCGGTGTCTTTCTGGGCACCAGCGGTGGGGCGGACCAGATACGAAAAATCGCCCGAGATTTGGCCGCGCAGACTAGCCAGCATCTCGATGTAACAGTTGCCACGCACGAGCATTGGGACCACCTGGCAGGGTTTATCTATGCACAGGAAGTTTTTGATGAATTCGAGATCAGCCAGGTATGGCTTGCCTGGACCGAGGACCCGGCCAATCCACTCGCCCGGCAGCTGCGTGCCGAACAGGAAGCCCACCTGAACGCCCTGCACCTTGCCCTGCAAAACATTAAGGACCAGCTGGGCGATTACGGATCGGGAATTCAGGAGCTGCTCAATTTCTCCGGTGAGGCCCTGGCTGCCTCTGGAGGCAGATCGACCCGGGCCGCTTTGGAATATCTCGCAAAGCACAAAAGCGCCAGAATCAAGTATTGTTATCCGGGGAGAAAACCCCTGATCCTTGACGATCTGCCGGGCGTTCGTATCTACGTGCTCGGCCCTCCTGAGGATGAAACCCTGATCAAGCACAGCGAGCCCGGCGCATCGGGCGATGAAGTCTATCACGAACTTACCCGCCTCAACCTTTCAAACAGTTTTTTTGCGGCTTTGCCGTTAGATGCGGAACGCGATCAATACAGCGCCATCCGGGATTTGTCCTTTCCGTTTGACGGGCAATACCGGATATCGCTGGAGGATGCCAGGCAAGATGCTTTCTTTGGCGAATATTATGGATTCGATGAGGCGAAAAAGAGCGAAAATGCCTGGCGGAGGATCGATACGGACTGGCTGGATCTGGTGGGTGAGCTTGCCTTGGCGCTCGACAACGACACCAACAACACCAGTCTGGTCCTGGCAATAGAACTGGTCGAGTCCGGCAAAGTTTTGCTCTTCCCCGCCGATGCGCAGGTTGGCAACTGGCAGTCCTGGCAGAAGCTCGAGTGGGAAGTGGATTCAGGGAACGGGCAGACGAAAAGGATTCGAGCCAGGGATTTGCTGGAACGGGCGGTGCTGTACAAAGTGGGCCATCACGGCAGCCATAACGCGACCCTGCGAGAACTCGGGCTGGAGATGATGACGAGCGATGAGCTGGTGGCAATGATCCCGGTGGATCAGGAATTCGCCGGGAAGAAGAAGTGGAACATGCCCTTCGATCCATTGCTGCGCCGTTTGAAGGAGAAAACCCGCGGCCGGGTGATCCGCTCAGATTTAGGAATTCCTGATGAGCAAGAGCTTCTCTTATCTCCGGCAGAACGCGCCGCTTTTCGCAATACCACGCGAGAAACCGATCTTTTCATCGATTACATCATTTCCGGTCGGTCCCAATAAGCGAATTATGCTCCTAAAATAATTACCGCCGCAGCGGTAGGGGCGGGTCTGGGCAGGCATATTACCTTTCAAAATCAGCCACTATGCCGGGCTCCGAAACATTGCTGATCAAGGCGAAGACCCGCCCGGTTCCGCCTGTTCAGAGATTATTTATGTAAATTTCATCATTCGCCGGATCTCTAAGTATGCTGAACCATGGGAGGTCTTTTCGACATTGAGATTCTCGTTGCAACTTTCGCCCGAAATCTACGTATACCTGGATAGAAGAAAGCTGAACAGGAGGCGAATTATGGGATTGATAAAACTCATCTTGGGATTGATCGGCGGCTTGATTGGGCTGGTTGTTGGCCTGGTCGTCGGTGCTATCGGATTGGTTGTGGGATTGTTCGGCGCAGTTTTCGGCATTGGAATTGCCGTACTGGTCGGGCTGCTGTTGTTATCTCCGCTGGTTATCCTTTTTTTGTTGGTTTTTTAGACAGGGCATTCGCTTGAGTAATCAGGCTAATCTGTCAGCCTGAACCGCGAAGGGAAGATAGGCTCCTGAGCCCCTCGCGTTCTGGATCGTTCTAACCTTGCCGCCTTTCCCTATGGCGGCAAGGTATTTAATGCCAGCAATTCTCATTTTGTCATTGCGAGCGCAGCGAAGCAATCTCCTGCATGGCTCGGACGAGATTGCTTCGGCACCGACCGCCTCGCAGACACCATAATGAGAATATCTGATTTAATGCCCCGTCCCTTGGTCCTGATATAATTTGCTTATTAGACCGATCCTGCTGTCGATAGGCCATATTCATGCCTCTTTCCCCTTCCCACCTCCGCGGTGTTGTCCCTGCCGTAGTCACCCCGCTCAACTCCAATGATATACCCGACCTTGAAGCTCTCTACCAGCACATCCGCGCCCTTATCGAGGAAGGCTGCCATGGAATCTTACTTTTAGGGACTACGGGCGAAGGCACTTCCATGGGGATGGCTGAACGCGAAGCGATCCTCGAGGCCGGACTGGCAGCTGTGGGTGATGAGTTTGTACTGGTCGGCACCGGCACGCCCAGCCTGACCGATACTATCACGCTCACCCGCCGGGCTTACGAGTTGGGCGCGGACGTGACGGTAATCCTGCCGCCTTTCTATTACAAGGACGTTGCTGGCCGCGGATTGCTGGATTATTACCGCCGGCTGTTCGCCGAAGCCGTTCCGGATGATGGTCTGGTGATGGTCTACCACATCCCGCAAGTCACCCAGGTGCCGATCTCTTTCAACCTGCTTGAGGATCTTGTCAGCGTCTCGGATGGTCGCCTGGTCGGTGTTAAAGATAGCTCCGGCGATCCAGAACACGCCAAAGAACTGTGCCGCCGCTTCCCGGATATGAACGTCTTTGTGGGCAGCGATAGGCTGCTCCTGGCCGGCCTGGAGCTGGGGGCGGACGGCTGTATCACAGCCGGGGCTAACGTACTGGGACCGCTGGCCGTCGATGTGTACCGGGCCTACGCAACCGGCGACCCGGCCGATCCTCTGCAAGGACGCTTGACCGCGGCGCGGCTGGTCTTTGAGCGTTACCAGCCCTTTCCCGCCGCCCTGAAGAGCTTGCTCGCCCTGCGCTACGGTGGGGATAGCTGGAATGTGCGCCCGCCCCTCACTCCGCTTTCGGACAGCGATCGAGCCGAACTTCTTTCGGCACTACGAAGCCTTAATCTCGAAAACAAACTTCCCTGGCTTGCAGACCTCGACTGAGTTCATTACGTTTTACGCATCACGCACTACGCAATACGCAACACGCAATACGCATCACGTATTCATATCCCGAAAGGAGATCCCCCTCACCATGTCTACCCATGCTGACCTTTCCAACTACCCTGAACTCGACGCTCCGGCCCGGGTTTTACTTGGTCCCGGCCCCAGCCTGGTGCATCCCAAAGTGCTGCGGGCAATGGCGACCCCGCTGGTAGGGCACCTGGATCCTTACTTTATTCAACTGATGGATCACATCCAGGACCAGCTGCGCTATGTATTTGAGACACAAAATGCACTTACCATCCCAATTTCCGGAACAGGCAGCGCCGCGATGGAGGCCGCCGTCGCCAATATGGTGGAGCCTGGCGATGCCGTGCTGGTGTGTATCAATGGTTATTTTGGCGGGCGAATTGCCGAAATGGCACGGCGTTACGGCGGGAGCGTAAAGACTATCCAACGTCCGTGGGGGGAAGTGTTTACAGCAGATGAAGTCAGGCGGGCCTTGAATGATCACCCCAGCAAAGTCGTGGCGATTGTGCACGCCGAAACCTCAACCGGCGCGCAGCAGCCTCTGGATGAAATCGCCAGGCTTGTGCATGATCAGGGCGGCGTTCTCATCGTCGATGCGGTCACCTCGCTGGGTGGCCTTCCCGTGCGCGTCGATGAAGTGGACATCGACGTTTGTTACAGTGGTTCGCAGAAATGCCTGAGCTGCCCGCCGGGGTTGGGCCCGATAACCCTGAACGCCCGCGCTGAGGAAGTCCTGCGCCGGAGGAAAACACCGGTGGCGAACTGGTATCTGGATCTCTCCATCGTGCAGAAATATTGGGGCTCAGAGCGGACTTACCATCACACGGCCCCGATATCCGCAAATTTTGCGCTTTATGAGGGATTGCGTTTGGTTGCAGAGGAAGGTCTGGAAAACCGCTGGGCGCGGCACCGCAAGAACGCCGAGCTGCTCTGGGAAGGTTTAGGGGATCTGGATCTCACCCTGCACGTGCCGGAAGCGAACCGTCTGACGACCCTGACCACCGTCCGCGTCCCTGAGGGTGTGGATGAATTAACGATACGCCGGCGGCTGCTTGAGGAATATAATATTGAGATCGCAGGTGGCTTAGGGGAGCTTAAGGGCAAAATCTGGCGGATTGGATTGATGGGCTACTCCTCCCGCCCAGAAAATGTTCTCTTGTTATTGGCTGCCCTGGGGAGGCTGCTTTACCAATAAAAACTAAACCTCTTCCGAAACCGGCCAGTACTGCATCAAGATGAGCTGAGTGAGCATGCCGAATATGGTCATGCCAAAGTAGGCGATGATGGCGCTGATTCCGCTCAGATTGACCGCCTGGATGATCAAGCTGGCGCCGGTCAAAGAGGATAGCAGGGTCAAGGAGAAATCAAACCAGGTCAGCACCATGCCGACGGCGACGATTCCGGCAGTCACCAAGAGGAACCAGGTAACCCATTCATTCCCAAATCCCGTGATTGCTGGGAGGATGAAAAGCAGGTAGCCTCCTGCCGGGAAGAGAACTATGGCTATCATGATGCGACCCAACATCGAAGCCAGCAGAGCGACGATCACGCCGATTGCAAGGGAGAGTAAGAACAGGTCGTTGTTCTGCGCGAAGTTGAAAAGAAGCGGTCCGAGGACAACGGCGCTGACAAAAGCTGTTCCACCGGCGTACAACCAGTAGAGCTGGCGGCCGGTTGTGAGCATGATAAAACCCAGGGAGAGCTGGAGCATTGTGGCGTACATGGGGTCCATCCTGTTATGAAAACATGAATCTGTTGGCTTCTTCCCATCAGGGAAGATGTCTAAATCGGAGCGCTTGTGTTTAAAATGATTATACAGAGGATCTTAGGCTGCGAAGGCAATCTGTAACAGATTTGGTGGGTGATTTTGTCAGGAATTTGTTAGAAACTTTCTGGATGCGTAAATCGATAACCAAAGGCGCGCACGTTTTGGATGTATTTGGGATCGGCCGGATCATCCTCGATTTTCAATCTCAACCAATGGATATGCACGAAAAGGGTGCGATAATCTTGGGAATATTCTTTCCCCCAAATTTCCTCAAGCAGCGCCTCGCGGCTGATGGCTTGCCCGGCCTGGTTCATTAGCAGGGCCAGCAGATCGTATTCCCGGGCAGAAAGTTCGATCTCCCTGTGGTCTTTATAGACCCTCCTGGAGATTGGGTCCAGCCGGATCCTGCCGATGCTGAAAGTCTGGCTTTTCCGCGTCTGGCGATCCAGTTCTACCCGGCGCAAAATAGCCCGGATACGGGCTAATAATTCGCGGAAGTAAAAGGGTTTGGTAAGATAATCATCGGCCCCCGCTTCCAGTCCCTGAATGCGCAAATCTTCTTCGTCACGCGCCGTCAGCAGGATAATCGGGACTGCGCTCTGAGCTCTCAGGCGCCGGCAAATCTCCAGTCCGTTCATTCCCGCTAGGACAATATCGAGTAAGATGGCGTCTGGCTGGAAGGCTTCGGCGGCTTCCAACGCCTGGCTTCCGTCATTGACGGTTTCAACTTCGAAGCCGTGATTCTGCAGGTTTGAGGCGAGCGATTTGGTGATCGCAGGATCGTCATCAATGAGCAGAATAAGAGGTAAGGGCGCGTCCATTTATGTGATAAGCCGGCTTAACGCTTCCAACGCCCGGTGTTGCAGCACTCGAATGGAGCCCGGTGTTTTACCCATGATCTGAGCGATTTCCTTGGTTGATAACTCGCTCAAAAATCTGGAGACCAACACGATCTGGTAATCATCTTTCAGCTTGTCCAACGCCTGGCGGACCTCCTTATGCTCAATGTTCCGAATTGCAGCTTCACTGGTGTCCGCCGGAGATTCGGCCACCACGGAATCCTCGATACCTGCTGACGTTTTTGAATTCTCAAAACGCCGATAATAATCGATGAGCAGATTGCGAGCGATAAGGAATAAATAAGCCAAAAAAGGGACACCCTGGTCTTCAAAGGTGGGCAAAGAACGCCAGACGCGAAAAAACGTCTCCTCGGTCAGGTCTTCGGCATCCTGCCGGTTATTAAGGCGAGCGAAAAAAAAGCGAAAGACGGCATTCATATGTCGAGTATATAATTCCCCAAAGGCCTCGGCGTCGCCGGCTTTGACACTCCTGATGAGCTGGCTCTCGTCGACTTCCTGGCTGTGCGAGTTGTATCCTGACATGAATGTGAATGATCTGTCGATATCGAATGGCGTGATGTTAGAGTCGCTCGCTAACAGTTAACTCTCCGCAAGATTAGGGATTAACCAGTATTTTTTAGGCAGTCTATTTTGATTATATGGAAATAGTACGCATCTGATGTCCCCCTGTAACACTTTTGGTTGGCGAATTCGGGTTAGGGCGCTACTCGAGCGTCGCCTGGATGAATCGAGGGGCGCAAGAGAAGAATCGGAATCTGAGCATGCGAGCGGGATTAAGATCCGAGGGGGACCTCTTGATTTGAAGAGAGTCTTTGCTGGTATAGATAGCCGGTTCCCAATTGGAGGATTTCAATGTTGACGTCATCCACCATGGTTTCCAGCCAGGTCTTCAGAGATCTTGGGTTGTATTCATCGATGGTTCCGAGGATCTCGCGCTTGCCATCTCCCAGGTCGACGGCTACAACAATCCCGAGCCTGGGGCTGAAATTCAGGTAGAAGTCTGTATCCAGCGAGTATCGCCTGGATGAATCCGATTCTTGCTGGTTCTCCATGCAGCCCAGCAGTTTCTTCCGATCACGCCAGATGGTGGTGTGGCTGAGCTGGATGCCCATTCTTTCGAGGAAATCAGCAACGTCCCGGTAGCTGAGTCCCATGGCCCAGGCCAGCGCGGCGAGGGTGCGAATGCGGCGCGTCAACGTAGACTGATCGACTCCCGACGGGTAGCGGCGGAAAGTGCGCCCGCACTCGTCGCAACGATAACGATGGACCTCGGCCGTGCGGTTGCGCTGATCGTAGACGCGGCGGGTTGTCCGGCCCCAGCGTTGGAGGACCTCACCACCGCAGTACGGGCACTGGTTGGGCCGGGTGAGCGGAGCGGTTTTTATACTGGGTAGTCGAAGCAAGATTACGGGCATGGAAGCGTCCTGAAAAATGAGTGGAAAAGTTCGAATGAATAAAGGGTAGAGATGATTTTTCTGCTTGTTTCCTATTATATATAACGGATCCTTTAATATATTTGTTACAGTATTTAAGGAGATTTTTAATTGTTCAACGCTGTGAGCGTGAGGTGCTGTGAGCGCCCGCGCATGCTCAGCCGCGCTCCACGGCTCAGTCATCCCCGGCGGCTTCTTGCCGGCAGGTTGCGCCCTAACCCCGCGGCGACGGCGCTGTAAGCAAGCGGTTTGCATCGAGTTAGCCATACTCTCGCCGGCAGTCAACTACGCTCTAGCCGCCGTCCTCGGCGGCGTTTGGTGTTTAGAGCCATTTCTGGACATCGTCCACCATGATGATGGGAATCTGATCCCTAACGTAGAAGCAGGCGCTTGAGTACTTGAAATCTGCACTGTCCTCAACCATACAAACTATCCAGCGGGGCGACCGTTTCCCTGATCTATTTACTCTCATTCAGGTAGATCAAGAAAGAAATTTTGAAGCTTGTTATCAGCGAGCACATACAGGTCATTTTCTGTCCAGATGGCGTTCCGGAAGTCTATTCTGGGAACTCCAGCAATCTCGACCTCCCACAGGGGCTGGTTCGAACCAGCCTTGAAAGCCGAGCACACAAGAATGCCGCCAATCTGCCATTTGCACTCGCTGACAATCTGCGTCTCGGGATCGAACCTCTGCAGTGTGCTTGAACTGCCCGGAGAGCGCTGGATGGCCACCACTTCCCCTTTTGGATTAAGCCATACCTGACCAGCCCTATATACCAGGGAGACCAAGCCCTCCTCATCGATCCAGGCGAAGAATGGGGGCGAACTGCTGAACTGGCTATGGTTCCAGGAGATCGTGTTCAGGACTTCGAAACCGGCTTCACCATACTGCCATTGAACCACAGTATGGTCAGAGCGCAGATAGAGGTTGCCGTCCTCCCCCATAAGATACTCGTCTACCCTGAAGGGCACCTCCACGTCGAGCAGCGCTCCGGTTTCAGCATCAAAGACATCGTCTTTGAGGAAAACCAGCTTACCATCCGGGCTGACCTGGGGCGTATGGTAGAAGTTTCCAGTCCTGGCCTCGGTTGCCCACAACGCCGCTCCATCGGCAGAAACCGCCTGGACGAATCCTCTGCTGCTGGGTGTCACCGTGTAATAGATGTTTCCTTCCGGTCCTCTGACAGAACCGCTGGCCGAGCGCTGCCCCGCCGGGGACCTGAATTTCCACTTCAGACCCTGACTGGTAAAAACATACAGGCCAGCCGCAGTGTCGGTGAGATAAAGGCCTTTACTGTCGTAACTCCATCGATAGGGCTCTGCATCCAGGGTTTCTTCCCAGGCGACTTCACCCAACGGATCAAGGGCGTAAACCAGAGTCTCCTCAGCGACGATCACCACAGTGCCATCTGCAAAGATGAAGGGAGGCAAATAATCATCTTGACCGCGTTCGGCTGAGAAGAACCAGGCAGGCATATCCGTTGCGTAAATTAATTTTCCTGCAGAATTTACCGCGTAGGCGGTGTGATCTTCAGAGAACAGATAAATCTTCATCTCCGACAGATCGTCTAAAAAGGGATGAAAAGGACCTAATGTGATCTCTTCGTCGAATTCAACCGTCCACTGCAACCCGGGAGAGGCAGATTCACTGGCCCTGATGCTTTCAGTTGCTTCATCGATCGCGAATAATGTGCCGTCTAAGGTAGAGAGAATGAGCTTCCCATCTTTCCAGAAACCGCCCTGCACCGGTCCATGATTGCCCAGCTGGAGTTCCCAGAGCGGGTCGTGACCGTCTGGCGTCACGGCGCCGCAATGGGTGAATTCTTCATTGAAAGATTTTCCTCCACAAATGTAAGCAGTCAGATCATCTCGCATGGCAATCATCTGCCCCCGGCTGGGCGCCAGGCGGTTGTTGCCCACAAACTCGTCTTCCAACGTAACCCATACGATGCTGCTGTTTCCGCCAGGTGTCGTGTAGAACAGCCAGGCAGTGCCATCCTGGCGGACGCCGACCTGGGATGGGGCGACTGCCTCGCTCCGGCTTCCCGTACCCCATTCTGCGATGTCTACGACTTCGACCGTGTTTCCATTGAGCTGCCAGTTAATGACATTATTTCCAGCTAACAGGTAATCTCGACCATCCTGGCCGGGAAAATAGCGCAAGATTTTCAGATCGGATTCGAACTTTAACAGGTCTCCGGTTTGTGCGTCGAAAACATCATTCTTTAAAAATACAAAGCGTTCATCAGCACTCACGCGCGGGGCCTCATAGAAGGAAGGCGTTTCCGCCTGGGTCACCCATAGTCCTTCACCTTGCGGGGAGACGGCCTGGACAAAGCCCTTGCTGCCAGAGATTACCGTGTAAAAAGCCCTGCCGTCGCGCGCCAGGACCGGTGCCGCGACGCCCTGGCTGCCCGCTTCGGATTGGAAGTGCCAGATCAGTCCGTCCCCGGGAGCGGCGGCAGCCAACCCGCCGTCATTGTCGCTGATATAGAGCGTGCCGTCAGCGCTCAGGGCAGGGGCGCCAATGGCGCCGGCGGGCATCTCCGTTTGCCACTGCATCTCTCCCTCAAAATTGAAGGCATAAAACGTGCCGCCGGCGGAGGCAATAAAGAACTGATCCTCACCAGGCGCTAAGACAGGCCCGCCTTTAAACCCGGCTTCATCGACGAACTCCCACGCCACCTGCGCTTCAAGCTGCTGTGCTTCTGGCGTTTGGATGGCCGGTTGAGTTTCGGAGCTGTCCGGAGTCGCACGACCTCCCGCCGTTGCCTGGTTTTGCCCAGAAGTTCCCGGGTTCTGGGCAACGAGCTGCGTTGGAACCCGCTCCTGGCCGGCCAGCTGGGACTGGATCTGCGGCCACAACCATCTTCCGGCGGCGATACTGACGGCCAGCACAATCATGCCGCCGACCGCTGCCTTGACCGCCGGCTTTCTCGTGATTATGGATAGGGGATACCAGACATTCTGCTCCAGCCAGAAGTTTGCCCTTTGGCTCACTCGTGCCACCAGGCCGCGCCTTCTGACTGCTGCCAGGTTCATGGTCTGCCGGAAACCCTCGCCGAGCAGATTGAAACCCAGCACCGCCGTGAAAATGGTGGAGCCCACCGCGACCATTGCCCAGGGTTCGGTCAATCTGACCCAGGAGGTTGCCAGCATCTGGCCGAGTTCAGGGGTGCCGCTGATGCGCCGGGCGACGAAATCGGACACGTTCACCCAAACGTCGCCCCCGATGTAATAGCCCAGAAAACCGAGACCGGCAGTTGTCATTAATGTGCTGCTTAGTTCAAAAGCGAACAGCATCACCATCATCGGCGTGATTTGCTTGAGGACGTGACCGGCAACGATCTGGTGGTTCGATGCGCCAAGAGCATGGGCAGCCTCCACGTAAATCTGGCCCTTGGTAATGCGGGTCTGTTCCCGCACCTGCTGGGCGGTTTCCACCCATCCTGTCACCGAAAGCCCGATGATGAATGCCCAAACGCCCAGCTCCACTCCCACGACCGCAATGGCGCCCAGCGCGACCAGCAGCACTGGGATGGAGAGCGCGCCTTCGATTACGCTATCCAATGCGCGGCCTAGCTGTCCATTGGACCAACCCGCAGTCAAACCGATGATGCTGCCTAAGAACAGCCGGACGCCGGCGACGATCAAAACCATGATCATGGTCGGGCGAATGCCCCAGAGTAGCCGGCTTAACAGGTCCCGCCCGAATTCGTCAGAGCCCAGGGGAAAGCCGGGAGTAAAAATCTCAAAAGGCGGCACCTCCCATTTATCCTTCACCCGGATGATGAGGTTTTCTTCAAGCGGATCGCGGGGCGCCAGGCTGGGCCCGGCGATCCCCAGAAATACGATTATCAAGAACAGGAAGCTGCCCAAGATCAGGGGCCAATTGCGCCGTCTCTGCGGCAGCAGTTTCTCCATCTCGAACTCGCCCG
The DNA here is from genome assembly GCA_036507795.1 of Anaerolineales bacterium. GTDB lineage: Bacteria > Chloroflexota > Anaerolineae > Anaerolineales > UBA4823 > DASQQR01. Next base: position 17,371 of record DATCIL010000401.1, read on the forward strand.
CCAAAGGTTCAACTTGCTGTGCGGACGGTCCAGGAACCGGTTTTTCCTGACCTTCCCTGGATACCAGTGGCCGGGTGGGTTTGCTGGCTTGCCCAGGTTGGCGGCTCCCGCTCAATTCTATTTGCTCCAGGCTTTGCAGCCAGATGAGCGCAGACCGGTTGTCGGGATTTAATTTCAGCGTCCGGCGTAAACAATAAATGGTCTGGTCATCTCTTTCAACCACCTTTGCCAGCATAAACCAGGCCTGTTCGTTGGTAGGTTCGCCCTTGACCAGGCCGGCGAGGAGATTGCGCGCTCGCTCGATGTCATTCTGCCGGATCGCCTCGCGGGCTGCGGCAAGACCTGGTTCGCCGTGCTCAGACATTGAGCTCCTCCTGCCCGGCCTCGCGCAGGCGAGGATCGAAGATTCTGACCAGAATGGCAGCGCAGAAATCGGTGATTAAGAAAAGGGCGGCGATGACCGTCAGCACCAGGGACATCACCGGTGGGTTGAGGAACAGCGGGGAACCGGCGCTGCTGGTTAATTGCGGCGGCACCAGTGTCCAGGCCAGCAAGCGACCTAAGCCCGGCCACCTGAACAGCCACTCGATCAGCACCAGCTCTCCAACCAGCAAGCGCAGCATCCCGGCGAAAGTGAGGATGACCGGAGCAAGGACATTCCGCAGGGCAAAATTGTTGCGGATCGAACGCCAGGTATAACCCAAACTCCGGGCAGAGACCACATACTGTTTGCTGAGCTCACCGGAGAGTAACCCCGCGGTAATCTGGGCGATCTGAACGGTCGGCCTGGCCATCAGCGCCAGGGTTGGAAACACCAGGTGCGCATCCCAGCCAAATCCGTCCAACGGCAAGGGAAGCTGCGTGCCAGGTCCCCGCCAGAGCAGGTAGAAGATGGAGACCATGATGAATAAGCTGCCGATGTAAAAGCTGGGCATGGCCAGCCCGACCGTTGATAGAAAAGTGAGCCAGCGCGCCACACCAGGGGGGTCATTGTGAACGGCTCGATAACCGATCACGAGTCCAGCCAGAAGGCTGAGCAAAAAGGCGACTCCGAGTAGTCCGAGGCTCGCCTGGGTGGCGTTAAAGAGGGTCTTGCCCATCTCAACCGGGCCGGAACGGGCGCCAGGTACGCTCAGCTGCAGGCCGAAGTCCAGGTTAAGCAGGGTTTGGACATAGTCGCCGTAGGACGGGAGCAGCGGACCGCCTTCGACAGCCTGCACGTAGGGAGTGCGGGCGGCTCGAATAGGGCGAGCATAGTGCGCATAGGCGAAACCCAAGAAGTTCACCAGGGTCAGCGCGATCGGGATGAGCGTCAGTCTGCGGAGGATAAATCTGAGCATATGAGAGCAGTTTACCAAAAAGATTTAAAGATTGTATGAAGAAATGTAGGGGCACGGCGCATTAATGCGCCGTGCCCCCTGATCCACCGGCCCCCTTACAAATCTGCAAACTATATTGTGAAATACCCGTTTCCCGCACCGAATATGGTATAATTAAAGTAGAGGACAAACCCGATCACCACGTCACAGACCACTGCAAATGTGCAAAATCAGCCTCGTCTATCCTGTATCTTGCATCCTGCATCCTCCATCCGCCCATTCGTTCCTCAAAAAAAGTGAATTCGAAAAACGAACCAACCTCGACCAACCTTCAACCTTACGCCCATTCGTTCCTCGAAAAAAACGCAACAAATCTTTTTTTACCCAAAATCTTATGTAAACTCAACCTCGCGGACCTTTTTATCCTCCATCATCCATTCGTTCCCGGAAAAAAACGTTTCAAATCTTTTTTTACTCAAAATCTTATGTAAACCCAACCTCGCGGACCTTTGTATCCTCCGTCATCCATTCCCATCTTCGACCTTCCAACCTTCAACTGATCGCCTGACCGCCTAATCGCCTAGTTGCCTAATTGCCTTTTCACTCCGTCTGGCTCTTCTCGCTGCCTCCATCTCCAATCCACACGGTTTTGATGTTGACGAATTCGCGGATGCCGAACTCGCCCAATTCCCGACCGTAGCCGGATTCCTTTACGCCGCCGAAGGGCAGCCGCGGGTCCGATGCGACCATGCCGTTGATGAACACCTGCCCTGCCTGGACATCATCGATAAAGCGCACCTGTTCACCTTCATCTTCCGTCCAGGCCGCCGAACCCAGGCCATAGATCGTATCATTTGCAACGCGGATAGCTTCATCGATGTTCGCCGCCCGGAAAAGTGCGGCCACCGGCCCAAAAAGCTCTTCCCGGTAGGCCGGAGAGTCGGCCGGGATGTCTGCCAAAACCGTCGGCGGGTAGTAATAGCCCGGGCGGTCCAATGGCTCGCCGCCCAGCAGGACCCTGGCGCCCATCTCAACCGATCTGCGCACCTGTTCGTCCAGCCCCTCCAGGATATCCCTGGTCGCAAGCGGTCCGATTTCGACAGCGTCATCCATCGGGTCACCCACGCTCAGAGATTGCATCCGTTCCACGAATTGGCTCTCGAACCGGTCATAAATATCCTCATGCACGATGAAGCGCTTGGCGGCGATGCAGGATTGGCCGTTGTTAATCGTCCGGGCGGTCACGGCGGTGCTCAACGCCCGGTTGAATTCAGCGCTGGGCATGATAATGAATGGGTCGCTGCCACCCAGCTCGAGGACGGATTTCTTGATCTGCTTACCCGCCTGGCTGGCAACGGCTTTGCCAGCGGGGGTGCTGCCGGTAAGCGTGACAGCCATTACGCGGTCATCCTCAATAACCTTCTCGACCTTATCCGAGCCAATCAGCAGAGTTTGGAAGGCGCTGTCCGGAAAACCGGCTTCCAGGAAGATATCCTCGATTGCCAGGGCGCACTGGGGCACGTTGGAGGCATGTTTGAGCAGGCCAACGTTGCCTGCCATCAGCGCTGGGGCTGCGAAGCGGAATACCTGCCAGAATGGAAAGTTCCAAGGCATAATGGCCAGCACCGGACCGAGAGCCTGGTACTTGATGTAACTGCGCCGGGCATTGGTTTCCACTGGCTCATCAGCCAGGAAGCGTTCGGCGTTCTCGGCGTAGTAGCGACAAACCCAGGCGCACTTCTCGGCCTCGGCAATGGCCGCTTTAATCGGTTTACCCATCTCGCTGGTCATCAGCCGGGCAAACCTCCCTTTGTCCGTCTCTAAAATCCCCGCAGCGCGCTCCATCCACGTGGCACGGTTTAAGAACGTGGTTTTGTGATAGCTCTGAAAAGTCTCCAGCGCATCTTGTAGAGCCTGATCGATCTGGGAATCCGTAAATGCGTCAAACTCCTTGATCACTTCCTCGGTTGCAGGATTAATGCTCCTCAGAGTCATGGTATTCTTCCTTTCCTATTAAGCTCCATTCACACGATCCGATACTGGATAAACATTGGCTCAATACTCGCTCTCGCCTGAGTCATTCTTATGACCGTCATTCTTATGACCGTCCTCGGCGGCGGATCCTGCACGCTTCGACGCAGCCGCGCGGGCACTGGGAGCAATCGGGCGCCAGAATTTAGATAATTCTTGTCAAGTTAATTCTATCACGGTCTTTCTGGCCTGCCGGCGGGCGCAATCTCCCTACACAATTTTGGGACTGCTTTGCCGCCCGCAAGGCCTGGGTGGCTCCCGAAAAACTGTCATTGCGAGCGAAGCCCAGCAGCGCTCGTAAGCTGAATTCTCATCCAGCCGCTGCCGCAGTCTTCCTCCACGGAGGAGATTGCTTCAGTCGCTCCGCTCCTTCGCAATGACAGTTTCCTCGGGGAGGAGGAGCGCTGGCGCAGTGGAGTTACTCGCAATGGCAAAAAGAGAATTGCTGGGTATTTGTTGGAGCTATTAGGCGAAAGTTGGTAAAATCGGTACAGAATACTGCTATGAACGGTGGATTGGTGCTTGTGAGAGCGTTGAGTTATTCTCGAAACAGCAACGAAGATTGGTTAATCTGGGTGGTCGTAACCGGGATGAGCTGGGTGGTCGGCCTGTTGGCGGCGGCAGTTATCGCTCAGGGCGTCTCGATCGGGGTGCCTATTGTCGTTCGGTTGGCGGGCGGATTTATTGTCGGCGGCGCTATGATCGGGTTGACGCAGTGGACGTTTCTTCAGCCAGAGGCGCGCACTGGACGGATTTGGATGCTGGCGACCATTACCGGTTGGACTCTGGGATTGCTGGTCACGCTTTTTGTCGCCAGGTTTGCCAACTTGTTGGTAGTAAGCCTGTTGGGCGGTGCTTCCGGCGGTCTCATATTTGGCCTTGCCCAGTGGCTGGTGATTATTCCCAAGGTGCGCGGGCGCGGCGACTGGCTACTGATGACCATCTCGTCGTGGACCGCGGCGCTTACTTTGGGATCGCTCATCGTCCGGAAATCTCAGCCGCTCAACATCCGGCCCGATTTTGCAATTGTTGGTTCGTCTGGCGTCCTGGGATGGGTGTTTATCGTCCTGGTGAGTGGGATATTCTTGATCTTCTTTTTTCCCAAGCCGGACAACCATCCTTTCAGCGGAGGCGATTGGTGGCCTTAATTGATGGAGGTTTTCAGTAAATGGATGAGATGGCTTTTCCTCTACCCGCTCAGAACAATCCGCAACAGGTTCCCATGATTTATGTGCGCGAAGATCCCGAGTGGGAGTACAGGCGTGTTGTCCGCAATTTGGCCAAGGAGAACCCTCCCACTGAGGAGGAATTAAACGCACTGGGTAAAGACGGTTGGGAGATGGCTGCGGCCTTCAGCGATTCCCCCTTTGCTTACTTCTATTTCAAGAGAATGGTTTCGTAATTTAGGCGTTGAACCGGTAGCTCAGAAACCCAACCAGGATGGAGAGCACCCCGACAAAAAGCGCCAATCCTGCGAAGGGATAAACCTGTGGGTAACCGGAGATGGATAACGCCCACAGCACCACCGCGCCAAAAATTGCGACTGCAAAACCAAACCAGGCCAGCTTCATTCCGGCAGTGATAGCCAGGCTGGTCAGCTGATGCCCGCAGCGGCTGCATGTCTCGGCTTCATCCGAATTCAATCCCCGGCAAATAATACACCTCTTCATGACGACCTCCTCAATACATTGGTCACAATCGTTCTCCATTAACCATTATAGAGGAGTTCGTGAAGGATGTCACGTGATAAACATCACAATTTTTGCAGAATCGTACGAAGCCTTTTGCGCGCTTCCTCGAGCTTAATTCCAAAACAAGCGGCCCATTCCGATAAGAGGCGGTCGGTAAACCGGTTCAGGGCGCGCTCTTCTGAATCGTTGAGCCTGGATTGCTTCTGGCGCGCGGTAAGATCCCGCACGATGCGAGCCATGGCGGCCAGAGTGCCGTCTTCCTTGACCCGGTTGATGCGGCTTTTGCGCTCGGTATGATCATCGCTCATCTGGCGCGGATTTCGCTTCAAGATATTCAACACTTCCTGAATCTCTTGCCGGCTGGCAATCCGGCGAATCCGCACGTTATCGACCTGCTTGACTGGCACCCAAAAGGTGCAATCTTTAGTTTTGACTTTGAAGTATGAAACGGTTTCCCCCTCCAGGTATTTCTTTTCTACGCCCACGATTTGCCCAACTCCATGATAAAGGTGGACAATCCAATCCCCTCTGGCGTACTCGAGGTTTTTGACTTTCATTGTTGAACTCCTTACCGCTAGACCAGGAAGGACCCGTCGTGTGCTGGAGGCGAACTGCTCATCCGCTCGCTGTGAATTACCCGTTCACGACCTCCTTTCCAGCTGTTCTTGACAGTGAATGCAAAGGGAAGCCTGCGGCATCGCTTTCAACCGGCCAGGCGAGATATCGCGGCCGCAGTTTGTGCACTTGCCGTAAGTACCCTGCTCCAACCGCTTGATTGCATTTTCAACCAGATTCAACTGATCCGCAAGCCGGTCAATCAACGCCGACCGGCGTTGGCCGAAATCGTAGGAGTGGGCCAGGTCGGTACGATCGGGGTTAATCGTCCCGGCGCGGGAGTTCTCTTCTGCCTCGGAAATCTGCGCCTGTAATTCCGCGCGCATGTTCTCCAGATCGCGGCGAATGTCCCCCAAGTCCAGATTCTCATTCATCGGACTAAATGCCTCCTTGCTACTTCTCAATAGGAAGGGGTTCCGTCCACTTATTGAGAAGGTACGCTCCTTTCGCTTCTACCCTAATTTTACCTCTTGGACAGCAGTCCTCAGATTAATATTCGAGAGACTCTTGGGGATTTACCACGGCGATCCCCAACGAGCCATTCAAGAGCCGAAGGCCAGTACTATTTCAGATAGGCAGGTAAATCCTTCAACCATTTGCGGACCTGCCGTGGAGAATCCAGGCGGCAATCAGCTCTAGAAATTCGGCTCTCAGGCGCAACCATCATGGCAAGGCCGCCTCGCTCTTGAATGATCTCAAAAGCCTCCTCGTCCTTATCGTCATCACCGATATAGATGTAAAGAGCGTCTTCCCATGCCTCTTTCTCCAGGATATATTTTACCGCTTTGCCTTTATTGGCGAGCCTTGGGCCGATCTCGAGGAATTTGTGCCCACCCAGGATGCGGAATATACTGCTTTTGAAGGCATCTTCTGCAACCTCGAGAGCCCTTGAGAGAACCTGCTCCGCTTCATCATCTGGCGCATCTTTGGCGTGGATTGCCAGCGACCAGCCCTTATCTTCCAGGAAGAATCCCTGCCGGCCGGAGAGCAAACTCTCCCATTGCGGCTTTATCTTCTCCAGGGTTGGGCGGATGGTCTCGTAATCCAGCCGGTTGAACTGCCCGCCTGAGGCAGGTAGGATTTCGACTCCATAGGTGCCTGTCAGGAGTATCCCATCTAAAGGAAGCAGAGCTCGGACGTGCTCAAGACGTCGCCCGCTGACTACGGCCACGCGGATATTTTTCTGTTGCTTCAATTTATCGAGCAGTTCCAGCACTTCCGGACTGGGTGCAACATAATCCGGGGTGGGTGCGAAATCGGCCAGTGTTCCGTCGTAATCCAGAAACAACCACACGCGCTCAGCCTGTCTCAGTTTACTGACAATGTGTTCAGCGGAACAATGTGGAACTGCTGCTAACTCCTGCTCCTCCGGGTTCATCTGAACTTCCTTCTCTCACGTTTCACGCTTCACGTTTCATTAATAACGGCTCGATATCCTTCTCAAAGATCGCGTCCCAGGTGTATTGCTGCCGGACCTGCCGCCGGAGGTGATAGATTTTATCTGCATCCACCCACTCCAAAATTAGGGCGGCAATCTCGGCGGGATCAGCCTCGGCGTCGATAATTTTGACATTTTCACCGCCGATCTCCTCCGCTGCCGGAACCGGCGTGCTGACAACCGGGATGCCAACCAGACCGGCTTCCAACACCGGCATTCCGAATCCCTCACGGTGGCTGGGCATAAACATCAGGTCGCTTACTCGAAAGAGATCGCCCACCGTCTTCATCTCGATAAAAAAGGGCTTATCGGGATCAGGGCCGGATTCGAAGACGAAGTGCACTTCCCGGTCCACGCCCAGCTCATGGCGCAGCGCTTTCAAGGAATCAAAATACTTCATGTTTTCAGCATCATGGGGATCGGGCGGACCGGTCAGCACCAACTTGGGAGGGGTATTTTTTTCTTTTAAGGCCGCGACGACTTTTAGCGCCAGCTCGATATTCTTCGCATGGGTGACCCGTACCGGCATCAGCATGTTCAAATCGCTATCCAGCATGCCCAACCTCCTGATTAGCCTGTAGCCCGCCTCGGTGAGCCCAAGAGTCTCCTTGGGGTCGACGCCATTGTAAACAACCTTGATTTCCTCCAGCGGGCAGCCTAAAAGATCGGCCAGGGTTCGTTTCCTGCGCTCAGATACCACTACATAGGTTACGTCACGCCGGTAGGTTTTTAAAAGGTCCCACGGATAACGGTCGTAAACTTTGGAGCCCGAGCTGGGGCTGCTCCAGGTGAAATCATGGCACCAGGCGATACAGTTTTTGATGGTTCCGCGTTCCAAAAGGCGGAAGAGGGCTGCTGTCAGCGGCAAGTTGAAATGCTTGGTGAAGACATTATGGACAAAGCAACGGTCGTATCTTTCTAGATTCGGTTTCAGTGTTTCCGTAATCCTGGCGGTCATTTCTTCGAAACCGGAAGGCAACCTGCCCACTTCCAGGGATTTGTTCATTTCAATGATTTCCGGATGTTGGGAATCGAGTTCCGGGATCAACTGGAGATCAACCCCCTGCGGGAAATAGGCCTCTTCGCCCTGCCCGGCAATTACGCCGACGGGATAGCCGCGCATGACCAGTAGATTGACATGCGCGGCGATGACATTCTCCACGCCACCGACAACGGGAGGCGCTGAATAATGGAGGATGCCGATCTTCGGTTTGTTCATTTAATCAACTCGCTAACCGCCGCAAATTGGTTGCACATCCAATCCGTGATATCATCGCGTTCGATGATTTCTACCAGCTCCATGTGGCGCTCTTTCCTTTCCTCAAGGGGCATAGTCAGGGCTTCGTGCATGGCTTCAGCCGTGGCATAAACATCGCAGGGAGAGATCACGATAGCGCCTTCGCCGAGCTGTTGGGTGGCGCCGGCCCGTTCGGATAGGATGAGGACGCCGTCCTTGCGATTGACGATCGGACCTTCTTTAGCGACCAGGTTCATGCCATCGGCTATGGCGTTGATCAGGAGCACATCGTAAAGTTGCATCGCCGCGACTGCCCGGGGATAACTTTCGCTGGTGAACAGGCGCACGGGCTCCCATTCGCTATCGCCGAAGTTGGCGTTGATGCGCCCTGCTGCAGCCATTAATTCATCCAGATAATCTTGATATTCGTCCACTTCCAGCCTCGAAGGCGCCAAAAAGGCCACGAACTTCACCTTTCCGCGGTGTTCTGGGTGCAGTTCCAGCAGCTCCTCGAAGGCGATAAATCCGCGGATGATATTCTTACTGGGTTCTATGCGGTCGATCCTCAGGATTAGTCTGCAATCTTCCAGGATATCCTCGACCTCGGCTTTGAAAGCTTTTGCTTCGCTGCTCTTGGCCATCTCTCGGAGGGCGTTAATATCAATCGAGATAGGAAAATCTCTCACGTGAGCGATGTGATCCCGGTGCTCCACCCAACCTTCCTTGTAGTTAATTTCGGCTTTGGGGAGGTAGTTTTCACAGGTGCGCAGGAAGTTCAAACCGTCTTCGCGAGTCTGAAAACCAAGCAGGTCGACAGCGCACAAAGAGCCGATAATCGGCTGGCGCATGGCAGGCGGCAGGATGCCCCAATACTCCGGCCCGGGCCAGGGAATATGCACGAAATGGATGGTGGTTGGGCGAGCCTCCGTGGGAATCAGATCGCTGAGGAAACGCCCGACCATGTAAAGATGATAATCCTGCAGCATAACCAGAGCGGGTTTTTGAATCGCCTGCAGATGTTCGGCGATCCGCTCCGCGAACTGGCGGTTAATCGTCAGGTATCCCTCTTCCCAGGCCTGCCATGTCGCCCGGCTGATGATCGGCACGCGGGGAAGATCCCACATGGAATGTTGCAGGAACCATAATAACGGGTTTGCTATCACATTGTAGTAGCCTTCGTACGCCCGCGGGTCCGGAGAGATAAACTTCACCCGGATGGTGTGTTCATCCCCTGATAAGGGAATTACGCCCTCTTTCCATTCCCTGTCCTCCTCCGTTTGGGCAGAGGCGATCCAGGTGGCATCGATTTGCCGGGCTACACCGGTCAAGGCAGTCACCAGACCCCCGCTGCCCCGCTCATATTCTAAATCCCCTGCGTCATTTCGGTGAATAGTGATGGGTCCCCGGTTTGAAGCAATGATGAGAGCGCGCCGAGTTTGGATCAGGTCATCCAAACAATCAATCATTTGTCTTAGTTCTCCACGTCTCCCTTAAGGCTGGCCTGGATTGCCAGGTCAATGAAGACTGCGGCAGTCCAGCCGAAGATATCGGCCGCCTTGGGGGGAGGTTCGCCGGTCTCGGCGTTATAGTACTCGTAAATGCTCGGGTGTTTCATGACTAAATTAAGCGTTTTTTCGGCTAGCTCATCGGCCAGATCTGGTCTGCCAACCTGGCGCAGCGCTTCGATAAAGAAATAATTGATGTTGGCCCAAACGGGGCCGCGCCACATCGTTTCCGGATCGTAGTGCGGGTCGTTGCGCGCTACCGATGGGATGGCGTAATTGCCCCAGAACTCCTCAGGATTGGTCAGATGGTCGATCAGGCGGTCGCGAATGTGGTCGGGAAGTTGACCGGTCCAGAGCGGGTACAGGTTGAACGGAGTGAGGACCGGAATGGGTTCTTCATTGTGCAATGCTCGAAAAACGCCCGCCTCTTCATCCCAGAAATCCTCGATCATGCGGCGCACCATGGCTGCTGCTCGGCGGCGCCACATGCCGCCTTCGACTTCCATCCCTAACGTTTCTGCGATAACGGCCAGCGAGCCCATTTGCACGCATAGATAAGTATTAAGATCGGGCGATTCCACCGGCATACCATAATCCCAGAGAGGGTTATCGTCCAGACCGGAAGAATAGGGGTGGTTGTACTGGACCAGGCCGTCGGCATCGTCATCATTCATCGCAAACCACCAGGCATTCCAGCGCACCAAAGGGATGTAGATTTGCTCCAAGAACTTTGGATCCGGGTCGCTCTCCTGCAGTTTCAGCGCCGCCCAGGCAAGAATCGGTGGCTTGGTGACCTCGGCGCGGATGGGGTGCTCGATCTCGGAAATGATTCCTTCGTCGTAAACGGCGTCGGGCAGCATGCCATCAGGTAACTGGCAATCAATCATCGACAGGATTTGATTGCGGGCTAACTCGGGGTCGCAATGGCGGTAGGCCAGGGCGTGAATGGCGCTGTCCCACAGCCATAGGCCCACGTACTGGACCTTGGAGGGCATCATGGCCTCATAAATAACCCGACCTTGCGGGCTGATCAGGTTGCTGGCCATGATCCACCAGGCGTAAGCATAGGTACGCGCGTACTTCTCGGCTACTGGCGGTACGCATTCGAACCACCTCTGCCAGCGCCCCTCGGCCAGCGCTGCCGATTCGGAGAACGGCTTGGCTTCAAACAACGGATCCAGCACCTCACCGATGGAGATTGTGATGGCGCTATCGTTGCTGGCCTTGACAATGAACTCCACCGTGTACCCTCCTTCATCGGGGATGATCTGGTTCAGGGTAGTCTCTCCGTTAGTATCATAGGCCAGGTTGCGGATCGCCTTGAATACGCCTCCGCTCTGAGTTTCCCGCCAGAACTGGGGAGAAACGTGAAAACGGAGGCCAGCGGTCTCGCCGGGCGGCAAGCCAAAAGACATCGTCCGGCGATCCTGGAAGACCAGACCAATCTCGCCGATTTTGGTTTTGAAATGGAGGATATGAGGATAGGAGGTGATCTCGAAATTGAGTGGATTGCCATCAGCGTCGAGGAAGGTAAGGTCCCGAATGTAGGGAGGTCTTTTCAGATAGGCCTCAATGTTGGGCTCGATGATCGTCAGCCTTTCCGCCAGCTTAACGTAGAGGCGCTGCTTGCCGGGGTGCTGGTGGATCAGCAACCGGGAGCCACGGTCACTGAAGGGGACCTTGGTAAGATCAATTCGGTTTCTAAGCAAGTTAAGATTCGGTTTGGTTAGATTAGCTGCCATTCACCTTCCGTTCATTTGTTTTTATAGGTTTTTTGAGGGGGTTGCAAAAATTTCCATTTGGATTGTACCATAATGCCCTTTTCACCTTGTGACCACGAATGCGGGTGAAGTCGCCTCGACGGCCGGAGCCTGGGTCGTGGCTATGACAGCCACCCATCCTTGGTTGGTCTCGGCAGTTTCAGGAATGGATAATTGTGAGGATAAGGTGCCGTTAATGTCCGTCACTGTGCTTTCAACGACCTCCAGGCTCTCACCTACCCTTCCCAACCTGATCTCCACCGGCGTGTATTCCGGGAAACCAGCGCCAACGATGAAGAAGGTCGAACCCGGCGGCCCTTCCTGCGGCCAAATCGTCACCAGCGCACCTTCGGCTGGCTCCTGGCTGGTGACCGTGAAAAATCCCGAGGTAGCTCTGATCTCAAACCGGCCGGGTCTGGCGATGGCCACGACCAACCAGCGCTCATTAGGCCGGGCATTGATCGGGATGCTCACCTGGGTGGTGAAGTTGCCATTGTCGCCGGTGAGCCCGGTTTCGACCACTTCAAAATCCGTGCTGCTTTTCCCCACCCCGATCTCGATGCGTGTGTTGCCTGGAAAATTGGTCGCCTCTACCCTGAGTTCGGTACCCAGCGGGCCCGAGGTGGGCGTGATGGTCACCGCTTCTACCTGCCCGGGGATCCTCAAGCGTTGACCGACGATCAGCTGGTTCGGATTGGCAATATCGGGATTGGCAGCTAAGAGCGTCTGAGTTGATACGCGAAAGCGGGCGGCGATGTCGATGAGCATGTCGCCGGGTTGCACAATGTAAGTGGTGGCTACACCAGCGCCCGCCGCCCTGCTTACGGTGAAGATGTTTGAGGACGACCTGATTCGAGGTTCATCCACCGTCTCAACAATCACTACCCAGGGTTCGTTGCGCCGGGCGGTTTCCGGAATGGTTACTTCGGTTTCCAGTTGGCCCTGTCCATCGGTGATATCACGGGCGACGACCTCTTGTTCTCCCCGGAAGATACCGGCGCTGATGGTTACCCGAGCATTAGGTGGAAAATCGCTCACCACCACTTCGACCTCGCTGCCTGCCGGTCCGCAAGTGGGAGAAATGGCGACCGTTGGATCCCCCTCGGCCGGGGATGGTACGATCAACCTCTGCCCGACGTAGATCAGGCTAGGATCCGTGATTTCAGGGTTCGCTTCGATCAGGGCAGAGATGGTCGTATCCAGCCGAGAAGCAATACTCCGCAGAGTATCACCTGGCTGGACGATATAGGTCGTCGTAGCTCCCCGCGGCGCCTCGCTGGTAACAAAGAAGGGATTCGAGGCGACTTCCAGCCTGGGCCCACCTGTTCTGGCGATCGCAACAATGATCCAGTTCTCGTTGGGCCGGGCAGTTCTCGGAATGGTTTCTACTGTCTCAAACCTTCCATTGGCATTGGCTCTCAGTCTCTCGACCTGGTCAAAGTCCACCGCCGGCGCGAACTGTTCGCCGATCTCCAGCTCAATGATGGCGTTCGAAGGGAAACTGCTCCCCACCACGCGCACTTCTGTGGCCGGCGAACCGCAATCAGGGAAGATTGAGACCAGAGGCTGTGCCGCTGGCTCTTCAGGCGAAGGGATATTCAGGCGCTGCCCAACAAAAAGCCTGGTTGGATCGGTGATTCCAGGATTTGCCGCCCGGAGGGCGTCAACGGTTGTCTCGCAGAAAGCTGCGATGCTGCCCAGGGTATCGCCTGGTTGGACGACGTAAGTTTCCCCACAGGGTCCCTGGGCCGCGGCGCGGGGCGCTGTCCCGAACAAATACAACAGGATGGCGAGGAGCAGAATCGTTCTGGCGAGTCTCATATGGGTCGGATCTCTGGTCGTCGTGTCTCGATAGCTCAATTTTATCTCTATTTCGCCCTTCCCGCTGTGTCATCCATGTCAACCGCACGGAAAAATACGGATTACGAGTTACGGATTATGCTCTACTATGGAGTAAGAATCCGCCCAGCCCACCTTGATAAGGGGAGAGCAGAGCACTACGATCGAGAATTTGCCCGTACCAGATATCCAGATACAACTGGCAGATACAAGTTTCGATACATATTGTTTTGTTGGAGGTAATTTGCCCCAGGTTTGGTTAAAATACTCCGAAATTAGATCTATAGTGTATTAATTGGGTATTTAGCATTAAGATATGGCTAAGGTTTTCCTTAAACAGTAACAAGATGGTCATTTCGTCGTATTAACTCATAGGGGAATTACCTGGTTTTCCACGAAAGAGTTTCCTGATGCTTGATCTAATTCTCCGATTTCGTAAATGGTTTGCCGATGTGCATCCTGGGCGGCTCACCCAGAGGTGGTTGAGGCCTGGGAGTATCATTGCATTTGTGGTGATTTTGATCGTCGGGATAAACGCGATCACCGGTTCCAGAGAGGAGACTCAGGCTGCCCCAGGTTCTGGCGCACTATCACCAGATATGTCGAATTTGCCTTATGATTTTCAATTTATCGGTCAAGGTCGCGTCACTGCAGGCTCAGAGGAAGTGTGGGTCATTGGTGGGATTCCAATCCACGTGGAGGACCGTACCCAGCTGATGAGCACCTTCCACGTCGGGGATTTCGTCTCCCTCTCAGGTCGCATACTGGATAATGATGTCTGGCTTGCGGATAGAATCGAGTTAAGTGAGGAGAAGAGTTCTCACTATACCTTCAACAGCCCGCTCGACTGGGTGCGAGGAAGCATCTGGCGCATCGGCGGTCATTCCCTTTTCGTTGATTTGCGGACTGAGCTGGGAACTAATCTCGCCTCCAGTGAGGTCCTCCTGGCAACTTTTACCGTTCATGAGAGTGGTGCCTGGCAAGCTTTGGAGATTAGAGCCTTTGATCCAGTCGTTTTTGAACCAACACCTACATCCAGCCCGACTTTAACACCCGCAGAATCGACGCGTAAAGTCAATCCTACGTCCACCATAAAGCCTGCTTCTGGTGAGCGCAACGATGGAGGGGACGATGGGTATGAATATAAAGACGGGGGTGACGATGGTGGAGATGAGCGTGGTGATGATAAACGTGATGAAAAGGACAAAGGGGAACACGACGATGACGATGGTGAAGACGAGCAAGGTGATGACGAACATGATGATAAGGATGAAGGCGAAGACGATGATGACGATGATGACGATGGTGACGACGACGATTAACGACTAAAAAGTCTATGTCTGGATTAATTTCTGCGATTTCAAATCGAATAAAAAACCGATTTCAGTCGGGCGGGATAAGACCAGGCTTGATATTTGCCGCAATCGTGATAATGGCATTCGTCATGGCCGCTTTTATCCAGAACGACCCGATAAATAGTCCAAATGACGCTCAAAACGTCGCTCTGGCACAGGATGATCCCACCCTGCGTCCAGATTTTCAGTTTATCGGTCAGGGACGGATCACTGGGGGCACAGAAAGCACCTGGATTATTGGCGGCATCCCAATCAATTTGGATGAGCACACCCAGCTGATGAGCGATTTGCATGCAGGTGATTTCGTCACTTTAACCGGTCGTATTGTGCAAGATGGCACCTGGCTGGCAGATCGAATTGAGTTGACCCAGGAGAATGAATCCTTTTTTACATTTAATGGCCGGCTAGATTGGATGCGAGGAAGCGTCTGGCGTATCGGCGGTCACTCACTTTTGGTTAACTTAATAACCGAACTGGGTAGCAACCTCGGGATTGGGGATACACTCATGGCGACCTTTTCAGTGTTGGAGAACGGCGCCTGGTTAGCATACAAGATCGTTGCTTTTGATAAGTTCCCTCCAACCCCGACGCCAACGCCGATGCCAACCGCAACCCCTACCGAAGCCCCACAACCTACATCTATCCCTGAATCCCAACCAGAAATTAAACCTGCAAATAAGCCTGGGCCAGCCTCAAAACCGAAAAACTCAACTTCCGGCAGCGTTACAGTTTGCCATAATCCGGGGAATAAAAAAGGCGGCAAGACGATTACCCTGGAACAATCAGCATTACAGGGTCATTTGAATCATGGTGATACCATGGGTCCCTGCCCCTGATTTTGAGGCGCAAATTTATAACCTCCTGGCTTGAATTATGATCGCAGACCAGCTTTTTAATCGCTTCGAAATGCGCGCTGAGATTGGATATGGGGGGATGGCGCGAGTGTATCAGGCTTACGATCCCCAAGCCGATCGCCTGGTTGCCATCAAGGTGCTGCCGCCTGAATATCTAAACGACCTGGGATTTCGAGCCCGATTCATGCGCGAGGCGGAGCTGATTGCCGCTCTGGAGCATAAGGCCATCGTTCCAGTGTATGAATATGGCACCCATGAGGGCCAACCCTACATCGTCATGCAGTATATGCCCAGGGGTTCTCTGGCAGAAAGGCTTTTACAAGGTCCGTTTTCTCCTGAAGAGACCTTGCGCGTGCTGACCCGCGTCGCTGCCGCACTCGATTACGCTCATCATCAGGGCGTTATTCACCGCGATCTAAAAACCAGCAATATCCTTTTTGATCGGGAATTCGAGGCCTATCTCGCCGACTTTGGCATTGCGCTCCGGTCTGAATCGACCTGGCACAGGAATATAGCCATCAGCGGCACCCCGGCCTATATGAGCCCGGAACAAGGTCTACGCGAAGAGAATATTGATAGTCGTAGTGATATCTATTCTCTCGGGGTGATTGTGTTTGAAATGCTGACCGGTCAGCTACCATTCATTGGGGATATTCCCTTGTCAATCGTCCTCAAGCACATCCACGATCCCTCCCCATCGATAGGATCTATTAACCCCGACCTGCCTGCTGCCCTCGATCCGGTCTTGCAGCGCGCCATGGCAAAAATACCTGATGAGCGCTATCCTTCAGCACAGGCGTTTGTGGATGATTACAATCGTGCCCTTCGAGGGGCAGCAGGTGGATCCCAGGTGGATGGCGTCCAAAATGAACCGGTTATACATAGGGAGTCAACCGGGGAGATTGAGGATGTTGAAGTGGAAGCGCAGTTTGAAACAGAACTTAACGCTGATCGGCCATATAAACCTGTATTTCCTGAACTGACTCTCCGGAAGGTTGGGGACCCGGTTGATTCTCCCGTACTGAGTTGGGAGGGAAGATATACTTTTGCGCTGGCTCTGGTCACATGGCTAGGGGTCTTTCTGGCAGCTGTCACCGTAGCATTCACACGCGGACCAGATTTGATGCCCCCCGCGAATATGCGGCTGGTCTATGACGAATCGGCGGTTGCTGTTACGAATATATCTGATGAATCAATCAGTTTTGCCAACCTTAATTTCGAACGGCTCTCCGATCAGGGAGAAGTCACCGCTGCATTTGGGGCCGAGCAGTGGGAGCAATTGAACTTATCCGTTGAAGGGCTTGCGAACGGCAACTGCTTGCAGTTGCTGCGTGCCGAGGCGACGGATCTTGAATTAATTCCAGGCAAAGCCCCTGCTAAACCGGCAGATTGTGATGTTTCCCAGGCATGGTTGATCGCTCAAAACCAGGCATGGTATTTTTGGTTGCCAGATCGCCGGAGCTCTCGATTCCGCGTTGTCCTGGATGAGCAGGTAGTACGCACCTGCGACATCGCTGATGCCAGTTGCGAATTCTATTTGCCTCAGGATAAATAGAAGGGTAAACGTTTACAGGTTTTCGATGACCCAATCTTGGGGAAGGATGTAAGTCACCGTTGGGCTGGACGACCTTTTTTCGGGGTTAAGCGAAACTTCACCGGAGGTTGTGATTTCTAAACCCCTAGACGTCCGGATGACCTGCTCAGGGAGATCGAAAACGGCGAGGTCACATTCTCGTGATTGGAAAGCCTCCCCTTTGGTGATATCATCGATGACTTGAAACGTCATTTCAAATGCCTGATTCTTAGCTTTGGCCTGCTCGATGGCGGCGTGGATGAAATCAGGTCCCTTATGGCGGAGGGTTTTATCAAATTCCATCAGATCAGACATGATCTCTGCCGCGATCTCTGGTTGGTAGATATCCGAGGCGATCAACAGTTCCCCTAAGTCGGCTGGATTGACTGAACAACCTGCCACTAACCGCAGTAAGGTCGCCTCATTGGTGAAGAAACTAATGGTTTGTTGAGTATCGATAATCGTGACTCGTATCATGGATAAATTTTATTTGAAATTAATGAATTCGTGGACTTTAATTGCTCTTGTGGTATGGATCTTCGGGGTCCACCAGCCCGCACGAGCACAGAGCCACAACTATTTGCACACTGAAGACAATCGTATTTTGGATTCTAACGGCAACCAGGTTATCCTGACCGGGATCAACTGGTTCGGTCTCGAAACCGAAGCCTTCGCCCCGCACGGTCTGTGGGCGCGAAGTCTGGATAGTATTTTAGACCAGATTGTAGAATTGGGTTTCAACACCCTGCGCCTGCCCTATAGCAACCAGCTTTTTGATCCTTCCAGTGCTCCCAACGGCATCAATTATGACCTTAATCCGGATCTGGAGGGATTGAGCGGGCTTGAAATTATGGACAGGATTATCGACGGGGCCGGAGAACGCGGCTTAAAAGTGATCCTCGATCGCCACCGACCGGATAGCCACGCCCAATCAGAACTCTGGTATACACCACAGTACGATGAGGAACGTTGGATCAGCGATTGGGTCATGTTGGTCGAGCGCTATGCTAAGGATGATACCGTGATCGGAGTTGATTTGCACAACGAGCCTCACGGGCGCGCCACCTGGGGAAGCGGCGATCCTGAGACGGACTGGCACCTGGCTGCCGAGCGCGCCGGCAGTGCCATCCTGGAAGTAAATCCCAATCTCTTAATCATCGTTGAAGGTGTCGACCAGTACCAGGGAGACTGGTATTGGTGGGGAGGCAACCTAATGGGGGCGCGGGATCGTCCAGTGCGTTTGGATGTCCCCAATCAACTCGTGTACAGCACCCACGAGTATGGTCCAGGCGTATACCCACAACCCTGGTTTTCAGCCCCCGATTTTCCCGAAAACTTAACCGAAATTTGGGATCGCCATTGGGGCTACTTGCATAATGAGGAGATTGCACCCGTTCTCGTAGGTGAGTTTGGTGGGCGTTCGGTAGGTGATGACAACGAGGGCATCTGGCAGCGCGAATTGGTTTCATATCTGCGGGCAAACAACCTGAGCTATACCTATTGGACCTTCAACCCTAATTCGGGTGACACCGGCGGGATTCTGCTTGACGACTGGCAAACTGTCGACCCTGACAAGCAGGCATTGCTTTCCGGATACCAATTCCCATTGATTGGAATCGAGCAGCGCGATGCTGAACCTTCTAGTCGCCTACCTGAACCTGCCCTCACACCAGATCCCACCCCAACCCAGACTCCGATTCCCGCCGCATCTGTTCTTGGAGCGCTGTCCGTGCAGTATCGAACGGCCAACCCCGACAGTCAAACCCAAGATGCAAAACCCGAATTCATCATTCATAATACGGGTAAAATCTCCGTGCCTTTGGAACACCTTGATCTTTTCTACTGGTATGAAGAACAGCCTGAGCAAACGTTGGTTTTTCATTGTGATTGGGCAGCAGTCGGCTGTGCTAACGTGTTGGGAGATTTCCATACCTCGGAGACTGGTGGAAGCTATCTGCGCATCCACTTCCGTCCTGGCTTGAAATCTCTCGACCCCGGCGAGAACAGCGGGGAAATCAAGGTGCGTTTCAACCGTGCGGACTGGTCTGCATATGATCAGTCAGTTGATTATAGTTTCTCTCCGGAAACAGAATATAAGCATTGGGAAATGGTGACCCTCTATCTAGATGGCGAGCTCGTCTGGGGACGCGAACCAGATTGGAATGCTGAGGTGCCTTCCAGTAATACGATTACGCCAATCCCACCGACCCCAACCGTTACCAAACCGGTGCCGGTAGCATTAGAGTCAACACAACCCGCGCCAAAACCAACCCACGGGTCCACGCCATCGCCGCATACGATTGCTCAGCGGACACCGCCACCATCTCGTGTCTCTGACGCAGGCGTGAGCCGCTGGCTGGTCGTCGGCCTGGCCATCGCCTCCGGTTTGGGGCTATTCGGCCTGGGTTTCCTGCTG
The DNA here is from genome assembly GCA_036507795.1 of Anaerolineales bacterium. GTDB lineage: Bacteria > Chloroflexota > Anaerolineae > Anaerolineales > UBA4823 > DASQQR01. Next base: position 37,004 of record DATCIL010000401.1, read on the forward strand.
GCTGCTTTCTGGCTGGGTCGCAGAGGTACTTGAAGTCATGATGGAACCAATCCTTTATTATCTCGTCATGTCTACCCTGGTCAGCTTCGCATGGCTGCTGTGGAGCGGTCATCGCCCCGAGGGAGAACGCCAGCTGGCTGGTCTGCTGCATCTGGTTGGCATTTGGTCTACGACCGCGTTGCTTTACTTCCTGTGGCAGTCAGGTTCCTCGCTTACTTTGATATTTACTGGCGCATATGCATTCCTATCCCTCCTGTTCTGGAAGTTTCAGCCAGACTGGAACACCCGCGGTCATGCTTTCCTGGCCTCCTTTGCAGCTATCCAGCTGGTCTTCCTCGGAAGGATCCTTTGGGCGATATTGTTTGGCGGCCTGGAGCCGCTGGTGGTCCTGGGGTCGTTGGTTTTGTTCTCTGCTGAGATCATTGTGGTAGTGCTGACGATATACTTCGCCTATGAAGTCCTGGACGTACTCGCACGTTTGCACTGGCAGCGCTATTTCCGGCCGCATACCTTTCCCAATGATTATTGGCCTAAGGTTTCCATACACGTTCCTGCTCACGCCGAACCGCCAGAGATGGTTATCGAAACCCTGGATTCCTTGCGCAACCTGGATTACCCAACCTATGAAGTCATCATGGTGGATGACAATACCGACGATGACGAGCTCTGGCGACCGGTGGTGGACTATTGCCACCGTTACGGCATCAAGGTCTTTCACCTGCAGAATTATCCTGGATTCAAGTCCGGTGCTTTGAATTTCGCCCTCACCCAAACGGCTCCGGATGTTGAGGTTATTGCAGTAGTTGATTCCGATTACGTGGTCAAACCTAACTTTCTACGCGAGACGGTTCCCTATTTCCATAATCCCCGCGTGGCGTTCGTGCAAACGCCGCAGGCCTTCCGCAACAGCCACGAAAATCTGTTTGCTCATTACAGTACCCTGGCGCAGCGTTTTTTCTTCGAAATCAGCATGCGTTCCCGTAACGAGCAGAACGCAATAATCTTCGCGGGGACAATGGGGCTGATCCGCAAGCGCGTCCTCGAGCGCATCGGCGGGTGGGACGAGTGGTGCATCACCGAGGACGCGGAAGCCAGCCTGCGCATGCTGCAAAAAGGATACCAAAGCATCTACATCAACCAGCCTTATGGGCATGGCTTACTACCGACCACTTTCGAGACCACTAAGAAACAGCGTTTTCGCTGGGCATTTGGGGGCATGCAAATCCTGAAACGTTATTGGCGGCAGCTGCTCCCCTGGTCACACCTGGAGGGCAGCGGGAAGCTCACCTTCCAACAGCGTCTGAGCTACCTGATGGGCCTGTTAGGCTGGCTAAATGACTTATTAGTCCTGATTTTCACGGCTTTCCTGCTCTTGACGACCGCTGCTTTTGCCTATGGATGGCAGCTGCCCGTCCGGCAGCTGGCTGAATGGATATTGCTCGTACCGGTGCTGTCCGTCGTCACCGGGATACTACGGGTCGCCTGGGCGTTGCGATTGAGCACCGGTTGCTCCTGGCGATCGGGACTCGGCGCCTTCATTACGATGTTAGCCTTGAGCTGGACGGTTGCGCGCGCTTGTCTGTCGGCTTTTTGGAACGACAAAGGCGCGTTCTTGCGCACACCCAAGACTGGCCTGGAATCCGATCTAAGCCGCGCCTTGAAAGCTTCCTCCTGGGAAGCGGTTCTGGGGATACTTTTGATCGCTGCAATCCCTTTCGTCCTGAATGTACGCACCAACCGCGAAGGCGTTCTCCTGGCAGCATTGCTCGGCTGGCACGCGGTCGTCTACCTGTCTGCACTGCGCTCTTCCCTGATCGAGACCTTATCCGTTGACGAAACGGGGAGCATGCTATGAACCGCCAGGATGCCAAGAACGCAAAGGAGACGCTAAGAAATATTATTAATTCCCACACCTTCCTCAGCGCGCTTGGCGACCGTGCTAAATCTTTTGATATGCACCGCGCCTTGCGTGGAATCGTGCGCGATTCGTTACAGGTAGCTCTGCACCGGAAGCTGCTCGCCGCTCTGGTCGTCATAGGCGCCGGTCTGCGCCTCTACTTGATGGCGGATAAGAGCATCTGGTTGGACGAGGCCTTCAGCATCATCATCAGCCAACGCGATCTTACCGGCGTCCTCCAGATGGTCGTGCGAACGGATACACACCCACCGCTTTACTATCTGCTTCTAAAAATGTGGCTCGTTTTTGGCGACGGCGAAGATTGGGTGCGTTTGCTCTCCACACTATTCAGCCTGGCGGCCATCCCTTTGATATATAAGGTGGCTGCGGAGTTATACGAAAATAAGTGGGTAGGATTAATTGGTGCGACCATCCTGACATTATCCCCCTTCCAGGTGTGGTATGCGCAAGAAACGCGGATGTATGCCATGCTGACTTTCTTCGTGCTGTCCTCAGCCTATTTCCTCCTTCGAGGGTTGCGCGATGGGGAGCGTAAGGATTGGACCGGTTATGTGCTTACCACTATACTGGCGTTGTATACCGACAACGGCGCGATCTGGTACGTCGCCACGATCACGATTTTCTACCTGCTATCCATCAAGCGTTTTTCGGTGCGATTCAGGCAGTGGATTTTAAGCCAGAGTGCTATTGGGCTTCTCTATCTGCCCTGGCTGCCTTTCTTTTGGCGGCAAACTCGCCAGGTGACCGAAGATTTCTGGCTGCCGGCGCCATCCTTCCACACTGTTCTTGATACATTCCTGGATTTCCATAGTCTCAATTTTCCCCTGATCGAACTCAGCCTGATTTATATGGCAATGATCTTCGTTTGGGCCTATATCATTCCCAGGAAAACCTGGCAGCGGCGGTTTGCCGGCCTATGGCTGTTCGTTCCTCTGGGAATCTCGTTGCTGCTCAGCTTACGCCAGCCTATCTTCCTCAGCCGCAACCTGATCGTCGCCTCGTTAGGCTATTATTTGCTCATTGCCGGAACCATCTGGCAGTTCAAAAGCCGAAAAGCCATCCTGGCGCTCTTGCTGCCTCTGGTTGCAATGAATGTCGTTTCGATTGGCCACAATGCCTGGTATGAGGAGAAAGAGGATTGGCGCACCATAGCCGGATATGTCGCCCAGGAAATCCAAAGCAAACCGGATGGGCTGGTGGTTTTTATCCCTGGATATGCAGAACTGCCCTTTAGTTATTATTTCAGGCAATATGATGTTTCCATCCGTACCCAGGGCTATCCCGGTGACGAAATTCTCCTTCACCCTCAACCCAGGGAGGTCGAAGATGTAAGCGCATTAATGGAGGGGATACCATATGTATGGCTGGTGGTGCGGGAGATCGAATCAGATGATCCTGACCAGACGGTCAAAGAGTGGCTGGATAACCATGGTTATGTCCGCCAGGAGGACTTTCTCAGGAAGGATTTGAGGGTGCTGACCTATGATCGTTGGGACAAAGCTCCGGTGAGCGCTTCTCCCGCGCCTGCCAGGAGTGGGCTGCAAGCGTACTTGCCGATCATCCACCGGGATATACAGTTGGAAACTTATATCGTTAGACCGGGAGAAACACTTCTGGAGATTGCCTTGCGATTCGATACCACGGTTCAATTTTTAATGGATGCCAACCGGCTCCAGGACCCGCACAGCATCACTGAGGGAACAGAATTGTACGTTCCCGAGGTAGAACCAGATGATTCCAGTGCGGGGAATGAAGGACCGTAAGGATAAACATGAATATATGGTAACGACAACTCCAAAAATATCACTGGATAGAGGCATCGAATTCGGTCCTGGATATCAATTGGAAATGGAGATCAGTCGAAGCCCAAGGGCTTCCGTGTATCGCGCCGAGGACCTTAAACACGATCAACCCGTGGCTCTAAAAGTGTTTCACGGGCGCTATCTTGCCGATCCTCGCTTTGCAATTCGCTTTCGGGAGCACCTTCGCAAACTGGATGAATTTTCACATGATAATCTGGTTACCATCCGGGATTACGGCCTGGACCAGGGTCACTACTTCGTGGTGATGGAATGGATGGATGGGGTCGACCTGGGCACCTATATTGCCGAACACGGTCCACTATCACCTGCTTTGACGATATACATCGCCCGCCAGGTCTGTGCTGGCTTAGGCGCGGTGCATGCGCGCGGATTGATACATCGCGGCGTCAAGCCGCAAAACATTCTCCTGCAGCCGGATGGGCGCGTTAAAGTGTCAGACGTTGGCATGACCGGGCTGCTTTCGGAGACAGGTTTATCGAAGACCAACGTGATGTTGGAAGGTGTGGGATATATATCACCTGAACAGGCGCGCGGAAAAAGTCTCGATCCGCGGTCTGACATTTACAGCCTGGGCGTCACCTTATTCGAGATGCTCACCGGACGGCTGCCTTTCGTTTCTCACGAAGCCTGGTCCATGGTGCGAATGCATGCTGGCGAAATCCCGCCTTCTCCGCGACAGCTCAATCCGCAGGTGCCTGAAGATCTGGCGAATATCGTCACCCGCGCTCTACAGAAAGACGCCAAGGCGAGGTTTCCTGGCGTAGCTGAGGTCGACGCAGCCCTGTCTGACCTTGAAGACGATTTGGACATGACTTCGGATGCTGTCCGTCCGAGACAATGGAAGTCCGTCGAAGCCGGATTAATTCCGGTTTTGAAGGAAATGCTCGAACCCCAGACGCTGAATAGCCTGCTGCGGCGTCCTTCGGAATGGCATATCGCCGGTAGAAACCTGCCAGTTTGGGTGGTCTTAGCTCTTCAATTCTTGCTTACTTTTATCCTCACTTTTGGAATTATCCTTTTATTGGCGCAAATATAAGTAGGAAGAAAATGCTAATGTGAGCATAAGATCGGAAAATGAGACCGCTCGGCTGGGAGGCCTTCCGCAGCCGAGCGATTAGGTTTCAAAATCTCAGGGTTTTGAGATTGCTGCTAGGATGAAAAATATGCTACCAGCTGGTTAAGATGGAGCACACCATCAAAATCCAGACCTTCGCCGCCTTGCTTCAATGCCCCGAGCTCACCATCCGGATCACCCAGTGCCGTAACGACAATGTCCCCGTCGCCGACGTCTTCCCTTTCGGTATAGTGGTTCGTGGTGACAACGGCGGGCATCCCGGCGGCTTTTGCCGCAAGAACCCCATTGCGAGAATCTTCGATGACCAGACATTCTGCCGGCTTCAGGCCGGTCCTTTCCAGCGCCAGGTTATAGATATCCGGGGCGGGTTTTTTGTTTTTGACCACATCGCCCGCCAGGACGAAGTCGAAATTAATGTCCTTCAGGATCTTGTAAGCCACGGCGTGCGCCGAGCGCTCGTTAGATGTGGTGCACACGCCCAGGACCAGCCCGGCATCGTTGACTTCCTGCATAAAGCGCTTCACGCCAGGCCTGAGCGGCAGCTCGCCGCTCTCGATCATGTCCACGAAGATCGTGGTTTTGCGCTTATGCATCGACTTAATCAGGTCATCCTCTTCCTCAGGTTTGACCGGCACGCCAAAACCCTTACTGTGCAGGTGGTGCTTCATGCGCTCCTTGCCGCCGGCGACCTGGAGCAGCTCGTGGTAATATTCTACATCCCACTCGAAATCGTAACCAAACTCCTTGAAGGTTTTGTTGAATGCCACACGGTGCCCATCCCGTTCGGTGTCGATGATCACCCCGTCCTGGTCGAAGAATATTGCTTTAATTTGTGCCATAGTATGCCTCCTCGCTAACGCATAGATCCTCCCCCTTCAAGGGGGCCAGGGCCCCTGCTCCCCCCTTATCAAGGGGAGCTGGGGGGGATTCTTGTGCCTTGCCGTTCAGGCCCCGAAGAACTCCCGGATGATCTCTACGGCCATGCGGTTTTCTTCGGCGTTGC
>DATCIL010000402.1:0-5436 GCA_036507795.1 Anaerolineales bacterium
TACACATTTGCTTAAGTTTGATTTAAAAGATTCGTAAGCTTGGGATTTTCGCCGTTTGTTGAGGACCCGGTCAGGACGCGGACGGGCGCGGTGGGCGCCCGCAAATGGTCAGCCGCCGTCCTCGGCGGCGTCTTCCGGGACGACGCTGTGAGCGGAGAGGGGGAGAGGCGCCGAGGACGGCGCTGCAAGCGGAGGGAGGAAGAGGTGCCGGGGGCACGGTGGTCGCCCCCAAATGCTCAGCCGCCGTCCTCGTCGGCGTCCTACGGCGAGACCACGCTGGGAATACCGCAGTGAGCCAATGTGGAGAGCAGCGCCGGGGACGGCGCTGGGAGCGGAGAGGGGGAGGGGCGCCGGGGACGGCGCTGGGAGCGAAGGTAGATGACCTCGGAAATCAGGGAAGGCGAATCACGTTTCACGCTTCACGTTTCACTCTTCACCCCTTCCCCTTCGTCTCCTTACTCTCGTAAAGCGCTTTGTCAGCCTGTGCGATCATCTCTTCCAGGCTGAGCATTGCCTGGGGGTCAAACTTCACGACCCCGAAGCTGAGGGAAATTTGGTAATGCGGGTTATTCTGGTTAGTTTTCTGAACCTTTTCGCGTAGCCGTTTTGCAATGATCTTTATGCCTTCATCGGTAATCTTTACCGCCAGCACAATGAACTCGTCGCCGCCCAGCCTGGCAATAATATCCGAAGCTCGGAAAGTTTGCCTCAGAATGCGCGCTACGCTGCGCAGCGCCTCATCGCCTTCCACGTGGCCGAACTGGTCATTGATCTCCTTTAATTCGTCCAGGTCAGCGAAGAGCAGCATGATCATCCAATTGGAGCGCTGGGCGATTTTCAAATGCTGCCCTGCCAAAGATAAAAAACCGCGGCGGTTGAGCAGCCCGGTCAGTTCATCTCGCATGGATAAATTTTGCAGCATTGTGCGGTAGCGCTGCCGTTCCAGGGCATACAGGATTGTTTTCTCGAGGGCATCCTTTTCAACGGCCCGCCTGACCAGGTAATCTTGCGCTCCCTCCCGGATGACCTCGAGCGCCAGCGGCTGCTGCTCCTCATCGCCTACCACCACAACCGGCACCTGTGGGGTCTGTTCGTAGATCTGTAGAAATGTATCCAGACCGTGGCTATCAGGCAAATAAAGGTCCAACAAGACCAGGTCGAAATCCTCTTGTGCCAGCAGCCGGAGCGCTTTGTTGAGGTGGGTGGCCTGCTGCGCTTTTAGCCTTAGGTTGAGCTTGTCGAGCATTGCCCGCAGGGTAGAAGAGGATTCTGCCTGGTTGTTTTCCACCAACAGGACTTTGAGTGGTTTCGGTATAATTGCGTGGGTCAAAATTGGCTCCGTGCATAAGTTTAGATTCCTGTTGCAAAATTGTCAATAGTGTAAGGTTTTATGGATTAAATTGGTTTATCTTTAATTTGCTTTAATTTAACAATTTGTCTATACTATGCCTTGTTTGAGTTACTTACAAAAACTTAACAACCACTCCAGCCTCCCGGAGGTTATTAGGACTGTAGCCATCAATGAAGCGTAAGCTCGTCGTTTCGTTATTCATCTTGCTGACTCTTCTTATTCCTTTTCAGGAGGTAAGCAGCCAGACGGACGGTACGTTGCGACCCGTCGATCTGATGATCGTGATCGACAACTCCTGCAGCATGTTCCCGCGCGAACAGATCCTGGCGGGTTGTACCTCCTTCGGCAGCGACCCCGAATTTCTGCGCATAAAGGGGTCAAATATCTTCATCGCTCGTCTGGGGTTTGGCGAGCAAAACGAGGACCAGTACCAGGTTGGAGTCGTCAGCCTGGGAGATCTACCCATCCTGGTGAGCGAATTAGAGCCCATCCAGGGCAACCGCGACCAGCTGGCGGCTGAGATCGCCAGACCGCGGGCGGCGGCGGCCACCCGCATCGTACCGGCCCTCGAATCCGCGTATGCCGAATTGCGGAGTTCACCGAATCGCAAGCCCGATAACTTGCCTGCCGTAGTTTTGATTACCGACGGGGTGCCTTTCCCCCTGGAAGGGCAAGGAAATACCGTGATCGAAAACCTGGTCGCCGAGAACTCGGATATCCCGCTCTTCCTCATGCTGCTCCAAGGGTCCGAAGAAAGGACCGAAAGTTACGAAGAGTACATCCGTTTTTGGCAGCAGATGCAAATCGATTACAGCCACGTTTTCGTATATTTGGTCGAAGAAGCTGCCCAGATCGAGGAGACCTACAACCAGGTCGTCGCCCAGCTGCAGGATACCATTCCTACCAAATCCACCGCGGTCTCCCCAGAAGCGCCGCTCCAGGTGTTTGTCAGCGATTTTGTCCAGAAAATTCTCATCACCATCGTCCATCCCACCGGGGAAGAAAAGGGCGTCGTCGTCGTTGAAGATCCTTTTGGCAACCCGGTCCTGGAAGACCAGCCCGGCGTTTCCCATTTTCTAGGAGAGGACAATCCGGTCGAAGTCTACGCTATTACGCGCCCCAGGTTGGAAGATTCCCTAAAAGAACAATATTGGATTGTCCGTTCGGAGAAACCGGTGGATGTTTTCTTCGACCGGGAGGGCTCTTACCGGATAAGCTTCCTGCAACCGCCGGCCGAGCTCACCGACATCAATAACGTGTATGTGGCGGCCGAGCGCCAGAATTCAAATGCGCCCTTCAACTTGCGCTTCAATCTGATTACCGATGATGGGGAAGTGGTGATCACGCCCCAGGTGATCCTCGGCGAGGTCATTTTCCCTGATGGCTCGACCCGCGCCCTGCTCGTTCCGACCTCACTCAGCCCCGATCAAAACGGGGTTTACACGGTGGAGCTGGATCTGGAGCGGGATTATCCCGAGATTTTCAATGCTTCGGACCGCTATATCTTCGTACTCAACGTTGGCGCGGCAGATGCGCGCGTGATCGGCCAGATCCCGATTGCGGCGGCGCGCATCTTGGTCGACTTCGAACCTATGCCCTTTATTGAATCCTATGAACCCTTGCGGATCCAATGCTCCCAGGACCAGCAGAACCAATTTACGCTGACCCTAGGTGGAGGCGACACCATCGTGCGTGATACCCTAAGCGCTCACTTGTTCGGGGAAAACACCGAAATCATCCTCGAGCAGGTCTCTCCTGGTATGTTTCAGGGCGATTTAGCGCCATTATGCCAACCGCAGGTCGAAATTTTGCAGTGTTCGACGCGCAAGGAGACGTCTTTCCAACTGCGCATCGCAGCGCAGCTGCAAAGCGGCATCCCTCTCCAGGCTATCGAAAGGGAGATACCGGTGGAGGCGGTTGCCCCGGCCTGCACCCCGGCGCCCCAGACGCCCCTGCCGACCTGGACTCCCCGGCCTACTCCCATGCCCACGCCGGTGCCAGATACGGATCTCGATGGCCTGATTGATACGCAAGATGCCTGTCCGGAACTACGCGGCTGGAACTTCACCAACGGGTGCCCGCTGCCCTCCTGGCTGGGAACCGCGGCGGGCGCGCTCGGCGCCGGTTTGCTGATCTTTACCGTCTTCTTTGGTGGTCCCTGGGTCATGGTGCGTACGATCGCCAGGCCGCCGGTGGCTTACGTCATGGCCTGCCAGCGCGGCCGCATGATCTTGGAACCGACCGCCATCGAGGAGATTGGCCTGAAACACCGCACCAACAAAATCAGGATCGGCAGCCATCCGCGAAGAGCTCATATCCACATTGAAGGCCTCAAAGCGGTGGAATACGTCGTCTTGGAAGAGGATGACCGGGTCGTCTTGAAGGATGACAAGAGCAAGGCGCTGAAAGAGGTCTTCGGCACCATCGCCCCACGCGAAGTCTCCACCAGCAACCCGCAGATCACCCTGTGGATCGGGGCAAATTTGGTGAATATTAAGAAGATTCGGTGTTAACCCTCACCCCGGCCCTCTCCCTAAGCAGGGAGAGGGGGCCGACCCTCACCCGGGCTGACCCTGAAAAGGGAGAGGGGGAGGGATGTCAAAAAGTTGTCAGGTGCAAATTGTAACAAAACCGGAAATTAAACGTTTTACAGGTCAGAAGAATGCCAGATTGGCAAGTGGTCGATGACGATCAACTTATAGTAAGAGCCCAAAGTGGCGAATCAGATGCTTTCGGCGAGCTCTACGAACGATACCTGCCACCCGTGTTCCGGTTTCTCTATGCTCGTCTGAGCGATCGTCAAGATGCAGAAGATTTGGCGGAGGAAGTATTTATAAGGGTTTGGCGATCTTTATCAAGCTATCAGGATCAGGGCGTCCCCTTCGTTTCTTATTTATTTCGCGTTGCTCGCAATGCGCTTATCGATCATTATCGCAACATGGGACGCTCCGGGCAACCGGAACCTATAGAGGAAAAGCCTTTGCAGGCCCTTAACGCTGATCCTAGTGAAATTGCCATGACCAACCTGGAAAATCAGGAAATCCGTCAAATTCTCGATCAACTGCGCGACGACTACCGGATGGTGCTCGTCCTACGTTTCCTCAGCGAGTTATCTCCGGAGGAAGTCGCCCAGGTCATGGGACGGTCGACTGGAGCGGTAAGGGTGCTGCAGCATCGCGCCTTAATCTCATTGCGCGACCTTTTAGAAGGAGCGTAGAGCTCTCAGCATGGCGAATAACAATAGTAAAGAGATAAATCAAATCTTGCAGTCTTGCCTGGAAGCGATCCAGAGTGGGGAAGAAACGATCGGTTCGATTTTGTCGCGCTATCCGGAATACGAGCGCGAGCTGCGCCCACAGCTGGAGACCGCTTTCTGGCTGATGCAAAATAAAGAAGCCTTTAACCCGAACCCGGATTTTATCGCGGCCTCGCGGGGCCGATTATTGGCGCAGATCGGCGCTGAGCTAGGGAGCGTGGGAGCGGCAGCGGAGAGCGCTGCTCCGGAGCTGGGGAGCGAGGGAGCGCCGGTGCCGGCGCCCTCTCCGGCCCAGCAGGCTCAGCCGACCTGGTGGGAGAGGCTCGCCGATCTCGCCCGGCCCCGGCTGGCTTTTCAGTTTGCGGTGGCCCTGCTGTTGTTGGTCTTCCTGATCGCCGGCAGCAGCCGCGCCGTGCTGGCAGCCCGCAACGCCTTGCCGGGCGATCGCCTGTACGGCGTAAAGATCGCCCAGGAACGTGTCCAGGTTTTGGTTACTCTGAGCAGCGCCGGGGACGCCCGCCTGCACACCCGCTTCGCCCAGCGCCGTTTGCTGGAGCTCGAGGAACTGGTGCTGGAAAATCGCTACGAATACGTGGAAGACACCGTCGAAGCCTATGAGGTACAGGTCAATGCCGCCCTGGCCAACCTAAGGGAGGTTGCCAGCCAGGATCCGGAGCAGGTCGAGCAGATCGGCAACGAGCTGCAGGCGGTGCTCAGGGGCCAGACCACGGTGCTGGCAATCCTCTCCGAATCCGTGCCGGATGATACCCGCAGCCAGCTCGAGCGCGCCATGGATGTCTCTGCAGCCGGTGTGGTGGCCGCCAATGAG
>DATCIL010000403.1:0-2659 GCA_036507795.1 Anaerolineales bacterium
TTTCAGGTTTTCGAACGCGGCCGAGGTTATTTGATTGAATTCCCCAATTTCACCACCGGCCTGTGCCCCGAGTTGATCGGCCGGCTCAAGACCTTCCTCCCCGACGAAAGCGTCCGCATCGAGCCCCTTACTTTCCAATAAATTACAGTTTTAATAAAGGAACATCGGCTTACCTTCTACCCCCCGCAGCTTCGTCTTGTAGTTCTCGGCATCGTAGAGCTGCTCTATATCCACGCGCTTGACTCCCTTGCTTACCGTGTTGGCGGGCACGTAGGTGTATTTGCCTCCTTGTAAAGCCACCATGTTGCCAAATTTGCCTCGCCCGATCAGATCCATCGCCATGCTGGCGTAGTTTGTCGCCACCATCAAGTCGAGTGAGTCCGGCGCGCCGCTGCGCATGAGGTAAGCTACCTGCTGGTATATGGTGTTGATTCCGGTGATCTCCTTGAGCGCTTCGGAGGTCAGCATCCCGATTCCACCTAGTTTTTTGTGCCCGAAAGCATCTGCCTGGCCATACTCGACGATCTTGCCGCCGACGAAGCGTCCACCCTCTGAGATTGCCATGATGGCGTAATTACTCGGGTTATGCTTTCGATCCTCTATCAGGAAGGCGGCCAGCTTTTCCGGATCGAAGGGCACCTCAGAAATAATCGAGCGGTCCACCCCGGATAGGTGAGAAGAGATCAGGCAGGTTTCTCCGGAGTTGCGTCCGAACAGCTCGATAACGCCAATGCGTTCATGGGAACCGATGGACGTGCGCAGTTGGTGGATGATCTGCACGCTCCTGGTGACCGCAGTGGAGAACCCGATGCAGTAATCTGTGCCGAAGACGTCGTTGTCCATCGTCTTGGGGATGGCTACCACCGGAAAATTTTCCTCGTACAGGCGTGCCCCATACCCCAGCGTGTCGTCGCCGCCAATAGGCACCAGTACTTCAATGCCCAGGGTATCCAATACATCCAGCACGTGCGGAGTGAAATCCAGCACCTCCTTTTCTTCCTCGTTGAATTCCTCTCCTCGTAAAAAATCTGGAACATCTTTTGGCCGGATCTTAGAGGGGTTTGTCCGGCTGGTGTGCAGGATCGTGCCACCCGTTCGGTCGATCGTGCGCGTGTTTTGCTTGTCCAGAGGCATGATGCAGTCTTCTGCGCTGTCGGGATCCGCCAGGTTATAGTTGAGCAATCCGCCCCACCCTCGCCGGATGCCGAGGACTTTGTGGCCTTCGTCAATTGCTCGATAGACTAAAGCTTTGATGCAAGGGTTGAGGCCCGGAACATCGCCTCCACCCGTAAGTACTCCAATATGCATAATGTAGACCTCCGTGTTGATTTAATCACGCCATAGGGCGTGTTGTTTTCTAGTATCTGCTCAGCCGCCGTCCCCGGCGGCGTCCTACCCCCCATCTGCTCAGCCGCCGTCCCCGGCGGCGTCTTATTTTCTACAAGAAACTTGGTTCCTGGTACGTTCCAAATACTTCCCTCATCACATCGACGATCTCGCCCAGCGTTGCATACGCCTTTACCGCTTCCATAATGTGCGGCATCATGTTCTCCGTGCCTTCGCAGGCGATACGCAGGCGGTCCAGCGCTTGCCCGGTCCTGCCGTTGTCGCGCTCCTTGCGCAGGGTCTCCAGTCGTTTCAGTTGTCTTCTGTAGCCCTCCGGATCCATCCTCAAAATTGGGATTTCATATCCTTTGTCTTCCCGGTAAGCGTTGATCCCGACGATCTTGCGGATGTCTTCGTCGATCTCGCGTTGGTAGCGATAAGCGGCATCGGCGATCTCGCTCTGGAAAAATCCTTTCTCGATTGCCGGCAGTACACCGCCCAATTCCTCGACCCGCCGGAAATAATCATAGGCTTGTTTCTCAATCCGGTTGGTCTGGTTCTCTACGAAGAACGAGCCGCCCAGCGGATCCACGGTATTTGCCACGCCTGACTCCTCGGCCAGGATCTGTTGGGTTCGCAACGCAACCGTGACGGCGTGTTCTGAAGGCAGCGCCAGGGCTTCGTCCATGCTGTTCGTGTGCAGCGATTGCGTTCCGCCCAGCACCGCGGCCAGCGCCTGGATGGCAACCCGCACGATGTTGTTCTCGGGCTGTTGGGCGGTGAGCGATACCCCCGCCGTCTGTGTATGGAAGCGCATTAGCCAGGAGCGCGGGTCTTGAGCGCCAAAGGTTTCTTTCATCTCGCGCGCCCAAATTCTGCGCGCCGCCCGGTATTTTGCAATTTCCTCAAAGAAGTCGTTGTGCGCATTGAAGAAGAAGGATAAGCGCGGCGCGAACTCGTCCACGTCCAGGCCGCGTTCGATCGCCCAGCGCACATATTCCGTGCCGTCAATTAACGTGAAGGCCAGCTCTTGGGCGGCGGTCGATCCTGCCTCCCGGATGTGATAGCCTGATATGCTGATGGTGTTCCACTGTGGAACCTGTTTGCTGCCGTACTCGATCGTATCGACCACCAGCCGCATCGATGGCTCCGGCGGGAAGATGAACTCTTTCTGCGCGATGTATTCCTTGACGATATCGTTCTGGGTGGTGCCGCGCAGCTGCTCTGCGCCCACTCCCTGCTTTTCGGCCGTCGCAATATACATTGCCCAGATGATAGCTGCCGGAGAGTTGATCGTCATGCTTGTGGAGACTTTGTCCAGCGGGATGCCGTC
>DATCIL010000404.1:0-4380 GCA_036507795.1 Anaerolineales bacterium
GATCAATTCAAGCATTTCCATTACCCGATTTTTTCTCTGCTCGCTGCTGCATTCGTGAAGTCCAAATGCGACATTTTCGAATACAGACAGATGCGGAAACAGGGCATAATCCTGGAACACCATGCCGACGCCGCGTTTTTCGGGTGGGACGAAGCGACGATCGCCAGAGACGTCCCGCCCAGCCAGCGAGATGTTTCCCTGATCCGGGTGCTCGAACCCGGCGATCAGCCTGAGCGTGGAAGTTTTGCCGCAGCCGCTTGGTCCTACCAAAGCCAGGATTTCTCCCGCTCGAACGGACATGCTCAGGTCTTGGACACCGAAATTGCTACCGAATTTTTTTGTGAGGTGGATGCACTTAACTGCGTATGATTCCATTTTAGCTTCCAAGGTCTTTATCTGGTAACTTATCAATAAGAAGTGGGGGTGTTTGTTGCAGCGGCGGAGCCGCTCCAACAAACACCCTTCCCCCAATTATTGGGAAGATGCTTTATTTTGGTCTTTGATAATTAAAATTGCCATGGGCAAAGATGATACCAGGATGAGCAGCAAAGCCGGAGCCGCCGCTTTTGCGAAGAAGGCTTCTGAGACCGCCGACCAAAGACCGGAGGCCAGAGTTTTAAAGCCAATGGGGGCCAAAATTAGCGTTGCAGGAAGTTCTTTCATAGTGGTCAGGAAAACCAAACCAGCGCCGGCGGCAACACCGGGGCTGATAAGGGGCAGCGTAATCTTTTGGAAAATTCTGAGCGGGCCATGCCCCAAACTGCGACCGGCCTCTTCGAGACTGGGTTGCACCTGCAGAATAGAAGCCCGCAGAGCACCGACCGCTTGAGGGAGAAAGAGGACAACATAGGCAAAGATCAACAAAGGCAGGGTCTGATAAAGGGACAGGGCATAATTGGCGCCAAAGAACACGAGGGCCAGCGCGATGACAATTCCGGGGAGCGCATAGCCGACATAGGTAACTCGTTCCAAGAGATGGCTCAGGCGCCCTGGCCTGCGAACATTCAGGACTGCCACGGGAAGAGCTGCCAGGAGAGAAAAACCGGCTGCCAGAACGGAAGCAAGCGCGGAATTCCTGGTTGCCAGCCACAGGTTGCTAATCTGCTCTCCTGCCAGGATGCCGCGCACCAGCCAATAGAGCAGCAGGCCCGCAGGCACCAACAGCGCCAGGCCGGTAACTCCTGCACAGAAGATCAGCGCAGGCCAGCGCCAGGCGCCGAGGGAGAACCTGGCGAGAGGTCTTGAAGCGGTTGCGCTGGCGCTATGATACAGCGAGCGCCCCCGTGTACGGATTTCGAGGACCAGGATCACCACGGTCATTGCTACCAGAATTAAAGACAGAGCTGCAGCCGATGCGCGGTCGAAAGAGGAGCGATACTGAATGTAAATCACGCGGCTGAACGTGTCATAGCGCAGGATCGAGACCGCTCCGAAATCTCTCAGCACGTACAGCGCTACCAGCAGAGAACCAACAGTGATGGCAGGGCGCAGTTGGGGAAGCGTTACCCGGCGGAAAGTCTTCAACAAGTTATGACCCAGGCTGCGAGCCGCTTCTTCCAATGTGGGATCCATCTTAAGCAGCGCAGCCCGGACACTCAAATAAATGTACGGGTAACTTATCAGGGTAAGAACGATGACGGCCCCAGGCAAGCCATGGATATCGGGCAGACGGGTGACGCCAAACCATGCCTCTAACCAGCTTTGCAAAAGGCCTCGCGGGCCCAAGGCGGAAACAAAAAGGTACGCGCCGACATAACTGGGAATCACGAGCGGCAGTGGGATGAGAATCGACCATAACCGGCCCAGCGGCAAATCTGTCCTGACAGTCAGCCAGGCCAGGGGAACGGCGACAACCATCGCGGCGGAGGTAACACCAATCACAAGCAATATGGTGCGCCCGAGGATCTCCAAGGTCCTGGTACGCAAGAGCCATTGCCAGGCGGGCAGATCCGCTCCGCCAGCGCGCAGCAAGAGGTAAATAATTGGCAGCAGCATGGCCGCAGCAACCAGGAGCGCAGGCAGCCAAAGCAATGCCATCTCTGGAAGACCGGGTAGGAGCGTGCGCGGTTTCCAGACGCTTCTCGTCTGCTTGTGAAAGACTTGAGGCTCTATCAGTTCAGCCATATCAGGGCAGAGCGCCGACCTCCTGCAATAGTTCAACGGTTCCTTGCAGGTCGGCGAGACTTCCCAAGGGAATGTCGATGGCATCGAGCTCGGATAGTGGGGTGAGCAGCCGCTGAGTCTGGATGCCCTCGATGACCGGATATTCGAAAGTCTGGCTGGCAAAGTACTGCTGGGCGACCGGCGAGAGCAGGAAATCGATAAACTTTAAGGCGTTGTCCTCATTCGGACCGCTGGCGATCCGCCCGACGCCGGCAACCATGATGAGAGAACCCGGTCCGCCCCCCGGCAGGAAATAGTTGCGAGCCGGGAATTCTTCGCCTTCCTCTTGCAGGAAGCGATAGAGATAATAGTGGTTTACAAAACCCACGTCCACTTCGCCGGCGCCGACCGCCGCCACGATAGACGTATTGTTTTCATAAACGACTGGATCGTTAGCCAGAATGCCTTCCAGCCACTCGCTGGTGGATTCTTCGCCCCAAACCTGGCGCATTGCGGTGACCATGGTCTGGAAAGAACCGTTTGTGGGAGCCCATCCAATGCGCCCCTGCCATTTGGGATCGCCGAAACCGTTCAGTTCATCGGGCAGGTCTTCTGGTGATAATTTGTCTGTGTTGTAGACGACCACGCGGGCCCGGCCGGATACGCCAACCCAATTGCCCTCCGGGGAGCGGAAGCGTGCTTCCACTCGATTCAGCAGTCCTTCAGGCAATTCTGCCAGCATTCCGGCATCGGCGACCGCACCCAGACCGCCGGGATCTTGAGCGAAGAACACATCTGCGGGGGAGTTGCTGCCTTCTTCCAGGATGGTAGCGGCGAGCTCGGCGGTGCTGCCGTAGCGCACGTCGACCTGAATCCCGGTCAGATCGGCGAATTGCCCGATAATTGGCTCGACCAGGCTCTCACTTCGCCCGGAATAAATCACCAGGGAGCCAGGATCGGCAGGCGTCCCACCAACCTCGACGAGCGCATCCTGGTTGCTTTCCGGCGGTTGTCCGGCAGTGGGCGTCGCAGCCGGCGCGCAGGCGGCGGCCAGCAGCGTAATGACCAACAATAGTGCAGTGATTTTATTTCTCTGAAAGAACAATGTTGCTCCTGCAACGTTTTCCCGTTTTCGAAATTTAGCGCCAAAGATGTAATCGGGTGGCTCCAAAAAGATAATTGTCCAGCACCAAGTTGACATGAACGATCGTACGCTACAAAGGATGAAAAGCCTTGCGAAGGTTTCCGCTCAAGGCGAAGGTACTGGAAGACAAACCTTGGCAAGGCTATATATAAGTCTGACCCGTATAGTATAATAAGAAATGATAATATTTATCAAGAATATCATAATAAAACTGATTTCACCCGGTTTGATAATGGATCTTCAACCCGGTTGAAAATCCGCCTTATGTGACCTTAATTTATGATCGTCAGTCCAACAATGCAGCGCTATGCAGCCGAAATATACCGGCTGCAGCAGGATCATGATGAAGTAAAGCTTTCCGACCTGGCAGAGCACGTGGATGCCTCCGCGCAGGCGGTTTCACGTATGGCGCGCCGGCTGAAGAAGGGCGGATTTCTCATTCACGAACCGTATCGCGGGGTGCGTTTGACTCAGATAGGTGAGAAAATTGCGATGCCGGCCCTGCGGCGGCACCGCCTGGTTGAGGTCTTTCTGGTGCGTGTCATGGGATACGATTGGGCTGAAGCACATGATTTGTCGGATGTTTTTGAGATGGGCCTCAACCAAAAGCTGGAAGATCGCATCGATGAAATGACCGGCCATCCCTCACGCTGCCCGCATGGCGAACCGATCCCCAGCAAAGACGGCGTGATGCCCGAGGTAAACGACCTTCCACTGACTGAGATCGTACCAGGCGGCAAAGGTGTTCTCAGCCGAGTTCGCACACATGATCATGATAAGTTAAAGTATATTGGCGAACTCGGGCTGGTTCCCGGAAAAGAGATTAACTTGCTAAACAAAGCGCCATTCCGTGGCCCCCTGCGCATTCGGATGGATGGTCATGAACAGGTGCTTGGCTACGAAATCGCCACGACGCTTTGGATAGAGTTAACGTTCTAGTGTCCGTGACCTTCTGAGGGCGATAAGTTGGCAGCTCCGGGCAATTTGCCGGCAAGCTGAGCAGGTTTGTGAATCAGAATTGGGAGATGTTGGGGACAGATCCAGGCTCGAGTCTCCTGGTAATGCAGTGCGATCAAAGGCACCTGATCGCTGCTACGCTGGCAGTACAGGCAATACTCGTGCTCGTCAGGCAT
>DATCIL010000405.1:0-4181 GCA_036507795.1 Anaerolineales bacterium
CGATGCCAAGGATGATCAGTAATTGCTGCCAGAAGGTTCTCTGCCTTCTCGCTGCGGACTTTGGTGGCTGTTTCATGAAATTCTCCAACCGTATTCTAATGGTCTATGTCAAAAGGGGCAATAGCTACCGACGATGAGGACAGAGTCTTCCTAAAGCCCGAGGAAGCAATCTCAATGGCGGCAGCTGAGATTGCGGCAGCGGAGACCGCTGCTTCGCCTTCGGCTCGCAATGACAGTTTCCTCGGGTAAGAAGAGCGCTGGCGCTGTGGAGTTACTCGCAATGACAGTTTCCTCGGGGAAGAAGAGCGTTGTCGCTGTGGAGTTACTCGCAATGACACCTGGCAAGGATTCCCGACCTTTAGAAAACCCTCGTACTCAAGGATAATCTCCTTGTCACTTTTCATGCTTTGCGATAGGATAAGTATTGTGAAAAAGAGTTCTATCCTAGATGAAGTTGCCCTGATCCGCGCCGCCAGAGACGGCGACCTTAACTCTTTCAACCGTCTGGTATTGGAATACCAGGACCTGGTTTACAATCAGGCCTTTCGTATTCTGGGAGATCCGCATTCGGCAGATGATGCCACGCAAGAAGCCTTTGTCTCTGCGTACACAAACATCCGCTCATACCGGGGAGGATCTTTCCGGGCCTGGCTCCTGCGAATTGTCACCAATGCCTGTTATGACGAGCTGCGGCGGCGTAAACGGCGTCCAACAACGCCGCTTGAGCCGCTGGATGACGCTGGCGAGGAGATCGAATCTCCTGGATGGATGGTAGACCCAGGGGAGTCACCCGAAGAGGCGAGCCAACGCGCGGAACTGGCCGGGGCGATTCAGGATTGTATCAGCGCCCTGCCAGCGGAGTTCCGGGCAGTTGTCGCCCTGGTTGATGTGCAGGGCCTGGATTATGCAGAAGCTTCTGAAGCCATAGGTTCGCCTCTGGGGACTGTAAAGAGCCGTTTGGCCCGGGCGCGCGCCCGCTTACGAGAATGTCTACAGGGTTTTTGGGAACTTTTGCCTGGGGCTTTTCGTCTTGAAAGTGAAGCTTAAATCAAGAGGATTGACAGTTATTAATGGCGACGAAGATTTCTAAACGTGATTGGGAGGCACTCTCCGCTTATACAGATGGTCAGCTCTCAACCCGAGAGCGCGTCCATCTTGAATCGCGTATAAAGACCGAAGCAAACTTACAGTCCGGATTGGAAGACTTACGTCGCACCCGGGCGATGTTGCGCAGCCTACCAAAGCTGCGCGCCCCTCGAAATTACACTCTGGCGCCGGAGATGGTCCCAGCGCGGAAAGCACACCCACGCTCCTATCCGGTCCTCAGCCTGGCATCTGCGCTGGCGACTTTTTTGCTGGTACTGGTGTTGGTTGGTGATTTCTTTGCCCCTCGCCAGCTGGCCATGGCGCCAGCGATGGAAACTCAAGTCGCCGAAGTAGCGGCTGAGCCGCAAATCCAGCGTGAGGTTCCCCCAGGAGCCGGTGGAGGCGTACCTCCGGATGCGGTTACTGGCAAGACGCTTGAAGCTGCTCCAACCCCCACTCAGGACCTGCAGGCAACGCCCGGGTTCGCCTCCGACACCCAAGACGTGGCGCCGGCGGAGGAACCGGCCGCGGAGTTGATGGAAGAGCTGCCGCCCACGGCTTCACCTTCTGGGGCGCGGATCGAGGCCTACCCGGCGCCGGATGAGACCGCCGAAAGAGAACTGTTGCCAGCGCCAGAAGGGGAGATTGTTCCGGACGCAACGCTCGGCAGAAACCTGATTTTCCGCATTCTCGAGATAGGTTTGGGGATCATCGCGGTTGTCACAGGAGTAGCTGCCTTCTTGATCCGGCGCGGGACTGGTGGATGAACTCCGACCAGACCAACTACTGCATCCGTTGTGGTACAGCATTACGGCTGGAACAACGCTTTGATCGCCAGCGACCTACCTGCCCAAATTGCGAATGGGTTTATTTTCCCGATCCAAAGGTGGCTGCAGCGGTTTTAATCGAGAAGGATGACCAGGTGCTGCTTGTCCGGCGGGCGGTCGACCCCAGGAGGGGTAAATGGACTCTTCCGGCTGGATTCATCGATGCCGGTGAAGATCCGCGGGAAGCTGCCGAAAGAGAATGCCTGGAAGAGACCGGGATGAAAGTGCGCATAACCGGATTGTTGGATGTGCTGTACGGTCAGGAGCACGAAAAGGGAGCGCACATCATTATTTTTTACCGCGCTGAAGTCCTTGGGGGACAGGCGGTCGCGGGCGATGACGTCGACCGGGTGGCGTTTTTCGCTCGCCACGAGCTGCCTCCCCTGGCCTTTTCGACCACGCAACGTATTCTAAACCAGTAAGTCGCCTACTCTCTCCCCATACCTGATTTATAAATAGCCTTGCGAAGGTTGGTTTTCCAGTACCTTCGCCTTGAACGGAAACCTTCGCAAGGCTATTCATCCTTTGTGGCGCACAATCGTTCATGTCAACTTAGTTTACAAAAGTGTAATTCACCAGTTAGCGTCCGCGTGCTATACTCTGGCGGAAAGATTAAGAAAAGTTTAGCGAGATCAAGCGCGTCCTGGCTTTTCTTTTTTTATATCCCAATGGTCTTTCGCCATATTCATATCAGGAGGTATCAATTCAATGCAACATACATCACTGAAACCCTTTATCTGGTTAATCGCGCTGGTAGCCGTCATCAGCCTCGCCTGCGGCCTGGGAGGGACCGCGACACCCGAAACGCCTCCCGACACACAACCAGCGGCAACGGAGGCGGTCCA
Source organism: Anaerolineales bacterium (assembly GCA_036507795.1). Taxonomy (GTDB): domain Bacteria; phylum Chloroflexota; class Anaerolineae; order Anaerolineales; family UBA4823; genus DASQQR01. The sequence goes on from DATCIL010000405.1 coordinate 2,759, forward strand.
AACCGAGCCGGAGGTGCAATCATCTCCCACGGCAGAGCCCGTTTCAGGAGCAATTAACAGCCTGCAGGACGTTAAAAATGCAGTTATCCAGATCGAGGCTCAGGGCACCTTCGTAAACCCTGATTTCACCGTTGCTTACAATGCGGCCGGTCTTGGTTCAGGCTTTATTATCGATCCGTCCGGCATCGCAGTAACCAACAACCACGTTGTTACCGGAGCCGGCTTATTGAAGGTTTGGGTAGGCGGCGATCAATCCAAAACATACAACGCTAAAGTGCTGGGTGTTTCGGAATGCTCCGACCTGGCGGTGATAGATCTTGATGGGGAAGGTTTTTCTTACTTAGATTGGTACGAAAGTCCAATAGGAGTTGGGTTAGAGGTTTATGCCGCCGGTTTTCCCCTGGGTGAACCACAATTTACATTAACCAAAGGTATTGTCTCGAAAGAACGGGCCGGCGGTGAGACATCTTGGGCCTCGGTCGACTACGTCATCGAACACGACGCGACCATCAATCCCGGAAACTCCGGAGGACCCTTAGTCGATGAAAACGGCAGAATTGTGGGCGTAAATTATCGAGGCAGAACCACAAACCAATATTTTGCCATTGGTCGAGACTTAGTTGCCGACCTGGTAGAACAGCTGCGCGCCGGGGAGGATGTCCATACCTTCGGAGTGAACGGTGAGGCCTTTTATGGTGAGGATTTCACCGGGATTTGGGTTTATTCAGTGAAATCCGGTTCGCCGGCGGACCAGGCAGGTCTCCAAGGTGGTGACATCATAACTACATTGGAAGACCTGGTGTTGGCAACCGATGGAAGCATGGCTGACTACTGTGATATTCTGCGCAGTCACAACTCCGATGATACGTTAAACATTGAAGTGCTTCGCTACGCCTCAGGTGAGATTCTGCAAGGCCAAATAAACGGGCGCACTCTGGAACCAGTCTTCACCTTTGGTCAGGCCCTGGATGACCAGGTCGCTAGTGAAGTGGAAGACCCGGGTGCGAGCGGTACCCCGGAAGCACAAGGTTATTCTGAATATCTACTGGTTACGGATAATGATGGCTCTATTCAGATGAGCATCCCGGCGGAGTGGTCTGATGTCGATGGCTCTCGCTGGGAGACGGATTGGGGTGGAGATGATTTTGTCGCTGCCTCAATCGCTGCAGCTGCTGATCTTGATGCTTACTACGATTCGTACGGCGAATCCGGCGTGTTCTTTGCCGCTTCTGACCGCTTGAGCCAATTAGGTGGTTATGTGGAGTTGCTGGATGGCACGAAAGGCTGGTATGAAGAGGACTGTCGCTTTGACAGCCGCACCGATTACGTTGATTCTGCCTATGAAGGTAAATACGATCTCTGGACCGATTGCGGGGCTGAGGAGGGCGTTGTGCTCACGCTGGCTGCCCGCCCGATCAACAAT
>DATCIL010000406.1:0-5726 GCA_036507795.1 Anaerolineales bacterium
AACCACGACATGATGTCCTCCCCGATGCGCTTCCAGAATATCCTTTAGACCGGAGGAGGCTTTGGATTCCGAAGTTTGCCGGTCATCTTCACTTTTTCCATTCTTAACTTTCGACTCATCTGTCATTTAGCCCGCCTCCAAGCTACGGTTATTTTACCTTACAACCACCCCACATATAGCCCCTATCACGATAAATCCCAAAGAGCCTTTAATCACCATTGGTCGCGCTGCCAAATTAAATGGGGTTTTGTGGTATCCTAACGGCTGTGCCGAGGATGACTCAGAAGGATTTTGCGTCGGTTTACGCGCGTTTTAACGCTCCTATTAGCCAATTGAATTGCGGTCAAAAATGTTTCCCCTATTGATCGCCTGTCAGGGCCACGCCCGCTGCCAGCGTGGATTTCGCTCCATCACCGGTCGCGCTTTCCCCTTTTTCCCCTATATTGATTCTAACAGGAATTTTATTGGACTTTCCTAATTAATGGCTGTCACTTATCCTTCAGAATTCACTTTGCCTCAGCGGAAGCGCACAGATCGCTCCAGTACCGCTCGTTGGATAATTTCGCACTTCATCCATTACTGGTACCTGGGGTTGATGATGTCGATCGGCGCCTTTGGGAACGCCGCTCTGGCTGCCGCAGTGCCGGTTTTGATCGGGGACGCATTTAACTTAATTGCGGAGAATCCGGAACAATTGCAGGGGTTGCTGCGCATAGCCTTTGTGATCGCGGGGACGCAAGCACTCAGAGGCGTCCTGCAGCTCGGCCGCAACTTTGGAGCCGAGCTGATCGGCCAGCGGATGGAGCGCGATATCCGGGATGAAATCTACGTCAGTTTATTGGGAAAGAGCATGACGTTTCACAGCCTGCAGCCGGTTGGAGATACCATGGCACGCGCAACCAACGATGTGCGGGAGATAAACCTCATGTTCAGTCCTGGGATAAACCTGGTGATTGGTTCAGGTAACTTCCTGCTCATGCCCGTATTACTGGCGCCGCGTTATCACCCTTCATTGATCATCACCCCGGTTTTGTTTTTCATTGGCTATCTGATCGCCTTGTGGCAGTATCTGCGTGAACTTCAGCCGATTACTGCTGAAGTCCGCCAGACTTTCGGACAGATCAACACCCGCCTGGCGGAAGCCATTGACGGGATTGAAACGGTGAAAGGGATGGCTCAAGAGGGCAGTGAGGTTCATCGTTTTGAGACGAACGCCGCTCGCTTTCGCGATGCTTACGTAAAGCAAGGGGATGTGGAAGCTCGCTTTCTGCCTCTGCTTTTATTGGGCGTGGCGGAAGCGGCTGGCTTCATCCATTCCCTCATTCTTTATGACCTGGGGATACTAAATATAGGTAATGTGGTCGCTTATTTTGGTCTGTTACAGCTGTTTGGATTCCCGACCTTTGTTTCGCTCTTCGCTTATTCGCAAGTATCCTTGGGTTTGGCTGGCGCCCGGCGCATTCTTGACCTGATCAATCGCGAAGAGAACCTGGACCAAAACCGGAGCGGTTTTTCTGGCAGCCCGCATGGTGAAGTTGAGTTCAAGAATGTTGCTTTTTCTTATGATGGAGAAAACGCTTTGGAAGGAATTTCTTTCAATGCGCGGCCCGGTCAAACCGTGGCGATCGTAGGACAGACTGGTTCGGGGAAAACCACGCTGGTGAAGCTGATTAACCGAACCTACGACATCACTCAGGGCCAGGTTCTCGTGGATGGAATTGATGTCCGGGATTGGAACCTGGAGGCGCTCAGGAGAAACATCTCGATCATCGAACAGGATATCTTTTTGTTCTCTCGAACGATTGCCGAGAATATTTCTTTTGGCCTGCCGGAGGCTACCCAGGAGCAAATAGAGAGCGCCGCAAAAGCGGCTCAAGCTCACGATTTTATTATGGAATTCAATGAAGGTTACCAGACCACGATCGGTGAGCGCGGCGTTACCCTCTCCGGCGGTCAGCGCCAGCGTCTTGCCCTGGCGCGCGCTTTTCTGACCGATCCCAGCATCTTGATCCTGGATGACTCCACCAGTGCTATCGACAGCGCTACCGAGGACCGGATTCAGCGCGCGATTTATTCTGCCGCTCGCGGGCGGACCACATTTATCATCACCCACCGACTCTCACAGATCCGCTGGGCGGACCTGATTATCGTAGTACGCAAAGGACGCCTGGCGGCGATTGGAAACCATGAGGAATTAATGCGCACATCAGAAGCCTACCGCAGGATATTCAGCGAAAAATAGAGATTAATTCATGTCGTTTTTTAGCGGATTAGACGTTGAAGGTTACGACCGGCAATATACCGACCGCCAGCTTCTATTCAGGATGTGGCAATATTTTCGACCCCACATCCTGCGCATGATCTGGGTCGCTATCCTTTTACTGGTAATCGCATTGGCCTCTGCCAGCCTTCCGCTTATTGTATCGCGCAGCCTGGATTTGCTGCGCGGCGGCATCACACCCCTGACCATGACCCTGCTGGGGGGCCTGGTTTTACTGGTTGGCGTAGTTGTTTGGGGGGCAAACTGGGTGCGCCGGCGCCTCGCGGTTCGGGCGGTCGCTGATGTCGTCCTGGCGTTGCGGACGGATGCCTTTAGGGCCGCCGCCGAGCATGATCTTTCCTTCTATGATCAATTCTCTTCCGGGCGTATCGTTTCCCGCATCACCTCGGACACCAAGGATTTTGGAGAAGTCGTGGTGCTGGTGACCGACCTGATCTCTCAGTTTATCCAGTCTCTGATCCTTGGAGTAATTCTGGTACTGATCGAATGGCGGCTTGCGCTTTACTTGTTTGGAATCTTACCGGTAATCCTGCTCGCCGCCGTCGGTTTCCGCCGCCTGGCGCGAATGGTAACTCGCCGAGGGATGCGCGCCATGGCGAACGTCAATGCCGCAATCAAGGAGACTGTCAGTGGGATCGCAGTGGCAAAAAACTTTCGCCAGGAAAGCATGGTTTACGCCGAATTTGACGAGGCCAACCAACAATCTTATCGCGTGAATGTGCAGCGGGGTTTTATTCTTTCTATCGTTTTCCCCACATTAAACGTCCTCGGAGGCTTTGGGACCGCCCTCCTGGTCTACGTTGGGGGCGTAAGTGCAGCCCAAGGCATCGTTTCGGCGGGCGCCTGGTTCCTGTTTCTGCAAAGCCTTGACCGTTTTTTCTTCCCGGTGCTCAATTTATCTGCCTTCTGGGCACAGGTGCAGTCGGGCCTTTCCGCGGCCGAACGGGTGTTTGCCCTCATCGATGCAGAATCGCAAGTTGTACAGGTTGGTAACAAACCGGCAATTGATCTGCAGGGAGAGATTCGCTTTGAAAACGTCTGGTTCCGCTATACGGAAAAGGAGCAGGTCCTGGAGGATTTTTCTCTTTGTATCCCGCCCGGTCAAAACATTGCCCTGGTGGGACACACCGGTGCGGGCAAGACTTCGGTCGCAAAGCTGGTTGCCCGGTTTTATGAATTTCAAGAGGGCAGGATCCTTACCGACGGCCAGGATATCCGCACTTTCGACTTGAACGATTATCGCCGTAAGCTGGGCATCGTCTCCCAAATACCTTTCCTGTTCGCCGGCACCGTCGCCGATAATATCTGCTACGCCTGCCCGCATGTCGATCTTAGAATCATTGAAGAGATTGCCTATAAGATCGGCAACGGGGAGTGGCTGGAAACTTTGCCTCAAGGTTTGCAGACCGAAGTGGGTGAGCGTGGTGGGCGGTTGTCGATGGGACAGCGCCAGCTGGTGTCACTGATGCGAGTCCTCGTGCAGCGACCGGCCATATTCATCCTCGATGAAGCTACCGCCAGCATCGATCCCTTCACAGAATGGCAGATTCAACAGGCGCTGAATTTGATCCTGGCCAATACAACCAGTATTCTCATTGCGCACCGGCTTTCGACGATTAAGGCGGCTGACCGCATCATCGTTTTGGAAAGGGGCCGGATCATCGAGGAAGGAAATCACACAGATCTCATGGCTCAGAGCGGGCATTACGCTCATTTATATAACACATACTTTCGGCATCAATCGTTAGATTACAGACCCCCGGGCCTGGATGAGGCCCTGAAAGTGTAAGTCTGGTCTTGTGATCTGTCAAAAGAGCTGTATGATTGAGTATTGCGTTTTGCGGGAAACAGGATATACTTAACAGTGATCAGGACATTCAAGGATAAAGAGACCAAAAACGAGGTGTTTTATGGCCGAAAAGAAGATCAAACCCCTACATCCAGGCAAGATTCTGTTGGAAGAATTTCTGCTACCCTGGGGAATGAGCCAGAACCAATTGGCCAGTCTTATGGGCGTCAACGTCTCGCGGGTAAATGAGATTGTGCGTGGGCGCCGCGGACTGACCGGCGATACCGCGCTGCGCCTGGCCCGGGTTACTGGAATGTCTCCAGAGTTCTGGCTGGGTATTCAGAACCTTTATGACATCGAGACCGCCAAGGACGAGCTGGGAGACCGGTTAGAGCAAGAAGTGACTCCAGCCGAAAAGGTATTATCCAAATAAAAACGCCCACCAGCATTTCTCTGCGCCCCCAACATCCAGATTTTCTTGATTTACCCTGGCACCTGCCTTTGAAGGAGTGGGAGGGGCACTGTGAGCGCCTGGAGGAGGTCGTTCGGGGCCTATCCAGGCATCCAGTAGTCTTTGTTAATTACGATGGAACGCTGTATGCCCTCAAGGAACTGCCACGGGCCACTGCCCAGCGGGAATATGAGTTGTTGCGCCAGATTGAGGAGCTGCGCTTACCGGTCGTCCTAGCAGCAGGATATGCACAAACTCAAACGGACCAATACGACGCCAGCGTGCTTATCACCCGCTACCTGGAACGCTCGTTGCCATATCGATCCTTATTTATGCGCAGCAGTTTGGAGCATTATCGCTCTCATTTGCTCGACGCAGTAGCGGGACTGCTGGTGCAGCTGCACCTGGCCGGGGTATTCTGGGGAGATTGTTCTCTCTCGAATGTGCTTTTCCGCCGGGATGTAGGAGCGCTCCAGGCTTATCTGGTGGATGCAGAAACAGCGGAGGTCCATCCCGGGCGTTTATCGCCCACCCTGAGACATCATGATTTGGAAATCATGGAAGAGAATGTTTCCGGGGAATTGTCAGATCTGGCTCTCTCCGGTCTGTTGCCTTCGGACATCCATGTGCTGGATACCGGCGCCTATGTCCGCCAAAGATACCAGGTCCTGTGGGAGGAGATCACCCGCGAAGAGATGTTCATGCCCGGCGAATATTATCGCGTCCAGGAGCGCATTCGGGCGCTCAATGCTCTGGGTTTCTCTGTTGGCGAGGTCCGGCTAGAGTCTACCGAAAGCGGGGACCGGATTCGTTTGCGCGTAGTCGTTACAGACCGGAATTTTCACCGCGATCAGCTTTATGGGTTGACCGGGTTGGAAACCGAAGAAATGCAGGCCAGAAAAATGATGAACGAAATCCAGGAAATCAAAGCCACTTTGGAACAGCGGAACAACCGCAGTACACCGCTCAGTGTGGCGGCCTACCACTGGCTCGAAAATATTTATCAGCCAACCATGGCAATCCTCCAACCGCTGATAGACAAATACAATGCTCCTGCGGACCTGTACTGTCAGGTCCTGGAACACAAGTGGTTTCTCTCCGAGAAAGCACATCATGATGTTGGTCACAGCGTCGCCGCAAGGAATTACCTGGATAAACATGGGGATTTGAAGACCTATCAGTCCGGTTAGCATCTATCCTTTTCT
>DATCIL010000407.1:0-11415 GCA_036507795.1 Anaerolineales bacterium
AACTTCGATTTTTTCCTCCTGGTCGTGCTCTCCAGCACGATAGCCACCATGGGCCTGCTGACCAACTCCGGGGCCATCATTATTGGCGCTATGCTGGTCGCCCCGCTCATGTCACCCATCCTTGGGATTGGCCTGGCCTCAATTAGGGGTGACGCCGTCCTATTGCGAGATGGCGCTTCCGGCCTGGTGCGGGGGGCTTTGCTGGCGATCTTCATCGCCTTTCTTCTGGCCTGGGGCAACAGCCACATGCCTTTCATCATCCTCCAGGAACTTCCCGCCGAGGTTTTGGCTCGCACGCGGCCCAGCCCGATTGACCTCACCGTTGCTCTCGCCGGTGGTCTGGCAGCCGCCTTTGCTCTCGCCCAGCCCAACCTATCTGCTGCTCTCCCGGGAGTCGCCATCGCTACGGCATTGATGCCGCCCCTGTGCACTGTGGGAATAGCGCTGGCAAAGGATCAATGGGTTTTGCCCGGCGGCGTCATGGGCCGCTGGGAGGTAGCCGGCGGCGCTCTCCTGCTTTTTATCACCAACGCCGTGACGATTGCTTTCGCCGCCACGCTGGTTTTTTTTCTAATGGGCTTTAGCCCACGCGCCAGGAACAGCCCGAGCGCGATCCCTCGCAGCCTGATCGCTTCCGCCTTCCTCACCGTGATGTTGATTTTCCCTCTCACCTATATCAGCGTCCAGTTCGTCCAGCAAGCTGCTGAAACCGGGCGGATCGAAAGTGTAGTAAAGGAGGAAGTGCGCAGAACCAATGGCGCAGAGCTGGTAGATCTGCGCCTGGAACGCGCCGGCCAGGCTCTTAAGATGAAAATAACTTTGCGAACAATCAGGCTTTTCACGTACGAAGACAGCGTTAAACTCCAGGAGGAGATTGCCGCGCAGCTGCAAAAACCGGTAGAGCTGGAGCTCAATCAGATTTTCGCCGCTCACCTCGACCCGAAAATCCCGCCTACCTTAACACCGACCAACACGCCGGGGCCTACCCCGACATCCACGCCGACGCCCACCGCGACCCGGACCGCTACGGCAACTGCCACCAATACGCCCACCAGCACCGCCACGGCTACCCCCACCAGCACCCCAACCATCACACCAACCCCGGAATTGGCGCGGGTGGCTAACACGCTTGGGCGCGGTTTGCGTTTGCGCCAGTCTCCCGAGGGGCCAATCATTGGCACACTGAGGGAAGGCGATATGATCACGGTGATGTATGGCTACGAAATCGTCAACGGAATGGTGTGGATTGAGGTTGTGGATCCCGATGGCCGGTTGGGTTGGGTTCCTCAAACATATACTTCTGTTGTGACCCTTACCCCAACCGCTTCTCCAACAGCCACGGAGACGCTGAGCCCGGCCAATCTGGCCGCGGGAACCGCTTCGCCAGTTCCCTGACTCGGACGGGCAGGAGGGAATCCGCCAATCTTTACTCGACTCATATATATTTCTAACATCGCTCATTCGTTCTACAACTTCAGTAAATGTTATAATCACAATCAGCAGGCATTATCTGCTAAAGGAAGGTAAGTGGAAAATGATGCGATTTGATCGCTTTACAGAACGTGCCCAAGAGGCGGCTCAACGTTCTGCTGAAATCATTCAACGCTACGGGCATAATCAGATTGATACCGAGCACATACTTTTAGCACTGATTGAGCAGCCTCAGGGTGTTATTACACAAATATTAGACTATTTAAAAATCGATGCCAACTCGCTTACTGAGCGCCTGGATTATATTTTGCGTACCAGTCCCAAGGCCAATATCTTTGGTGGCGGCGCCGGTCAGATCTTCATTACCCCGCGGGTAAAACGGATCATCGACCTGGCCAACGAAGAAGCCAACCGGCTGAAGGACGAGTTTATCTCCACCGAGCATATTTTCCTGGCGATCCTCAGCGAACGCAGCACTCCGGCGGCCCGCTTGTTAGAGGGCGCTGGTGTGACAAGAGAGCGCGTTTACGAAGCCGTCCAGCATATCCGGGGCGGGCAACGGGTGACCGACCCCCAGGCCGAGACCCGCTACCGCACCCTGGAGCGCTATTCGCGCGACCTGACCCAATTAGCTCGGGAGGGCAAGTTGGATCCGGTTATCGGCCGCGATGTTGAGATTCTGCGCGTGATCCAGATCCTATCACGGCGTACGAAGAACAACCCGGTCTTAATCGGAGAAGCCGGCGTTGGTAAAACCGCTATCGTCGAGGGTTTGGCTCAGCAGATTAGCTCCAACGACGTTCCCGAGATCCTGATGGGCAAGCGTGTGGTCGCTCTTGACCTGAGCGCCATGATTGCCGGTTCTCGCTTCCGCGGTGAATTTGAGGAACGCCTCAAAGCGGCTATCGAAGAGATACAACGTTCAGAAGGTGAGATCATCCTGTTCATCGACGAGCTGCACACCGTCGTCGGAGCAGGCGCGGCCCAGGGAGCCATGGATGCTTCTAATATGCTCAAGCCTGCCCTGGCACGCGGTGAGTTGAACGCCATCGGCGCTACTACTCTCGATGAGTACCACAAGCACATTGAAAAAGATGCTGCTCTGGAGCGCCGCTTCGCCCCGGTCTACGTTGAAGAGCCGAACGTGGAGGACACGATTGAGATGCTGCAAGGCCTGCGCGATCGTTACGAGGCTCACCACAAGGTGAGCTTCTCGGACGATGCCCTGGTCGCGGCTGCCCGCCTGTCCGCCCGCTATGTAACGGACCGGCACCTGCCTGACAAAGCCATCGATTTGATGGATGAAGCCGCCGCCAAGCTGCGAGTTGCGCTTTACTCCCTACCGGCTGATCTGAAATCTCTCAAGAGCGAAATCGATCGGCTAGCAGCCGAGGAGGAACAGGCCGGCACCGAACGAGATTATGAGCGTGCCGCTCAAAAGAAGTCCGATCGTCTGCGGTTGGAATCTGAGTTCAACGAGCTGCGCGACAGGTGGGAAGCGGAACATGAGTTGGACGAAGTCGTCGATGAAAACGACATTGCCGAGGTCATCCATATGTGGACCGGCATTCCCGTCAGCCAGATGATGGAGACGGAGGCTGTGAAGCTGCTTCAAATGGAAGAGCGCCTGCACGAACGCATCATTGGCCAGTATGAGGCCATTCACGCCATATCCGACGCCATTCGCCGCGCTCGCTCTGGCTTGAAAGATCCGCGCCGCCCCAGCGGTTCGTTCATCTTTATCGGGCCATCCGGCGTCGGCAAGACCGAACTGGCGAAAGCCCTGGCAGAGTTTTTGTTCGACGACCAGGATGCACTGGTGCGCATTGATATGAGTGAGTACCGTGAACAGCATACAGTTTCGCGGCTGTTCGGTGCCCCGCCCGGATATGTAGGCTACGAAGAAGGTGGACAGCTGACCGAGGCGATCCGTCGCCGGCCCTACCGGGTAGTGCTCTTCGATGAAATCGAAAAAGCCCACCCTGAAGTCTGGAATGCGCTCCTGCAGATCCTGGACGACGGTCGTCTTACGGATGGACAGGGTCGCGTCGTCGACTTCCGCAACACCGTGCTCATCATGACCAGCAACCTGGGCACCCAGTACGTGCGCCGCTCCGGCAGCCTGGGTTTCTTGCAGCACATCGACAACGCTGAGGAACGCCAGGCTCATGAGAAAATCGAGAAAGCGCTCAAAGACGCTTTCCGCCCGGAATTTCTCAACCGCATCGACGAGGTCATTACCTTCTCGCCACTATCCCGAGAGGATATGCGCTTGATTGTTGACCTACAGATGAAAGAGGTTCAAGACCGCCTGAGTGACCACAATCTGACGGTGGAAATCACCCCTGGTGGTCGGGACTGGCTGGCGGAAGTGGGCTTCGACCCCGACTTTGGCGCCCGTCCATTGAAACGAGCCCTGCAGAAGCACGTCGAAAGCCCGCTATCGGTCAGTTTGCTCAGCGGTGAATTCTCCACGGGCGAGACAATCGTTGTCGACGTGGACGAAGAGACCAACAAGCTGGTCTTCCGCCCGGTAGGACAAGGCCTCCCCGCGGAAGAAATTCAGAAGGTTGAAGTCGAGAAGTAAAGAATAACTCACTGAGACGATTAAACCGGCACGAGAACGTGCCGGTTTTTTTTATTGGCATAGATTTTGGAGCCCGCACCCTTTCACCATAATCTCAATGACCTTCCCGCCATTGATGATGTTTGTCAGCGGTTTGATGACATTTGCCACTAGATGATTAATCCAGGAAAGGATAAATTCTAGGCACAGAGGTTTAGCAAGGATGTTAATCGAAGATTTAGATCAGATCGAGCTTTTCCAGGGAATGACTCTATCCCAATTAGAGTTGCTCCGGCCGTTGTTCATTGACTTTGAATGTTACGAAGGCACGGTGCTTTTCGGGCAGGGAGAGCTGGCCGATTTCATTTACCTGGTTGTTTCCGGAGAAGCGGTCATCCAATACAAGCCGGAAGACGGGCCTGCCATCACCGTTGCGCGCGTCCGTCCTGGAGGGCTGGTCGGGTGGTCGGCTCTGATCGGCAGGCGCGTGTACACCTCGGCGGTTGTATGCGCCGTGGATAGCCGGTTCTTGCGCGTCCGTGGCGCTGATCTTCAAAAACTATGTGAAGACCATCCCGAAACGGGAGGATTATTGTTGGAAAGGCTGGCAAATGTGGTGGCGGAGCGGCTGCGCAAAACGCATCCTCAAGTTTTATCCCTGCTTGAAAACGGCCTGCGAAATGGAGTCAATTGCTAGCAAAGGAGGTTAAGAATGACGGTACCGGAAGAGAAAGCTGCCCCTGCCCCCGTCGATAAGGCTACCGATCGGGAACGCATGCAGGCCTTGCTGGAGCAGATCAACGCCTATATCGAGCATTATCACGGCGGGTCGGTGGAGATGGTTTCGTTTGATGGGAAAGTGCTGACAGTACGCCTGGGCGGCGCCTGTTTAGGTTGCCCGCTTCTCCCCAGCACTCTGCACGGGTGGGTAGAAGGAACCGTCAGGCAGTTCTTTCCAGACATAGAAATGGTGCAATCAGTTACAGATTAATCAGCGCTAACGCGATCCTTAAACGGGCATCTCGACGAGGTGCCCGTTTATAATTTCACCAGAGCTGACCCCTTAATTTCAAAGATATCGGAGGAAAAAGCCATGTACATGCTGATGTTTGTCCTGGACGATCTGGAACACTTAGACCTGGTTCTGGATGCCTGGGAGTCAATTGGCGTAAGCGGGGTGACCATGGTCGAAAGCACTGGGATCATCAGGCGCCGTCGCGCTCAACAAGTTGGGACAACCTTTATGGCGGGCATTAACCGCTTAATGTCCGGTGATCAGACTACGCACCAAACCCTGTTTGCAATTGTTCAAAACGAGGAGATGGTGAAAAAATGCCGGGAAGCCGTTGAGGACATCGTTGGTGACCTAAATGAACCAAACACCGGCGTGATGGCGGCCTGGCCTCTTGCCTACGTTAAAGGCGTACCTGAGAAAGACTAGAACAGGAATATTCTCATGGTATGGCTTCAATTCCTCTTCAGCGCAGCGATTGTTGTGGCCGCCGCTATTAAATTGGCTCAATACGGGGACGTAATTGCGGTCCGCACCAAATTAAGCGGCATGTTCATTGGGACCTTATTGATGGCTGGGGCAACCTCTCTCCCTGAATTGCTAGCGGCTATTAACGCTCTGGCGATCAATGCGCCAAATTTAGCTGCCGGCGGTATGTTTGGGAGCAGCATGTTCAACATGTTTATCCTGGCAATCCTGGATCTTGTCAACCAGCAGGCGCGCATCTTGCGCAGGGTTGCCATGAATCACGCCCTGACAGCCAGCCTGGCAAACTTGCTGTTAGGACTCATCATCTTTTTCGTCTTGGCGGACGTAGACGCCGGGATCGGTTGGGTCGGCTATGACAGCCTGGTGATTATTATCATCTATGTGGCCGGCGTTCGTTTCATTCAAGTGCAGGGCGGGAGACCTCCCAGCGATCTGCCTGCCGAAGAAGCCCAAATTCCCAGCCTCAGGCGTGCCGTAGTGGGCTTCTCGGTCGCCGCTGCTGTGCTGGTTCTGATCACACCTGCCTTGATAAATAGTGCCGATCAGATCGCTGAAACCACGGGCCTAGGAACCGGATTTATTGGAGCCACCCTTTTGGCGATAACCACGTCCCTGCCCGAGTTAGTCGCCACGATAGCCGCGGTACGCATCGGAGCTTTTGACCTGGCGGTCGGCAATCTTTTCGGCAGCAACATCTTCAACATGTTCGCCATCGGCCTTACAGATGTATTTTATCTAAAGGGACAATTCATAAGCGCCATCGATCCAGCCTTTGCGTTGGTAGGCTTAATTGCGCTGGCGCTCACCAGCCTGGGATTGATCGGAAACCTGGCCAGAGTGGAACGGCGCTTGCTGTTTGTTGAAGTGGATGCGTTGTTAATCTTGATCGGTTATTTCCTGGGCATGTGGTTCCTTTACACGCGCGGCATTGGGGTATAAGGACACGATTTCATAATGTCTTGTGTTCGCTAAAAACGGGCATCCCTTAGCCTTCATTAAGATGAACCAGGTAGGCCTCGACCATCAGCAGGTTTCTCTCCCCAGCCCGCTGTATCACACTTAACAGCTGGGTCATCTTGTTAATCTCCTCCAGCTGTTCGTCTACGAACCACTGCAGCATATTCTGGGATAAGTAGTCGTTATCCGATACGGCAATGTCCATCAGGTCATTGATCTGTTTCGTGACATCTTTCTCCCAGTTCAAGGCCGCTTCCACAGCCTCTTCAGCAGAGCTAAATGTGTGCTTTGCCTCCGCTATGGCAGGTATGCGCAGTTCGCCCTGTGTATCGAGGACGTAGTGGACAAGCTTCATGGCGTGTTCTTTCTCTTCCTCGGCCTGATCAAAGAAGAGATTCGACAGCAGTTGCAGATTCTGCTGCTGAAAATATCCAGCAATGCTGAGATACTGCATGCTGGCGCCAAATTCATTGCCGATTTGATCGTTCAGGGCCTTATTCAACTTTTCACTAATCAGCATGTTGTACTCCTTCCTTTTGATTTCAGGTTGATTTCCCCACCTGTTCACCTTGAATGGTCCGATTATAACACTCCAATTACTGGCACATGGCCAATCCATCGGCGCGCGGGTCGCTGCCGGCCCACAGGACCCCGCTTTCCGCCTCCCGTAAGATAATCTGTCCCCGACCAAAAACTGCGCGCCCGAGCCCGCCAACCGCTTCCACCGGATGGCCCATGTTCGCCAGTTTTTCCACCGTCTGAGAGGATATCCCCTCTTCCAAGGCGACCTTTCCAGCGGAGGAGCCGTCCAGGATGCAAAAGCGCGGGCAGTCCAGCGCCGCCTGGGGATCGAGCCCATCTTCAACGAGGGCCAGGAACACCTGGAGATGCCCTTGCGGCTGCATAAAACCGCCCATCACGCCAAAACTGGCGTAAAGTTCTTCATATTCTGGATTAATCTCACTGCGAACGGCCGGGCGGGTGACCAGGGCAGGGATAATCGTATGGTAGGGCCGTTTGCCAGGCTCCAGGGCATTCGGGTGTTCTGGGTCGAGGCTGAAATTATGTCCCCGATTTTGCAGTGTAAAGCCCCAGCCGGATGGAACGATGCCGGTGCCAAAGCCCATGTAGTTGCTGTTGATGAATGAGCAGGCGTTGCCGTCGCCATCCACAACACTAAGATAAACAGTATCCGAAGAACCAACCGGCGTGCCGCGCGGCTGGTCGAGACCCGCGCGCTCCGAGTTGATCAGCTTACGCCGTTCAGCTGCATAGGCCTTCGAGAGTAATTCCTCCAATGGCGCCGGGAAGAAGGCCGGGTCGGCAACGTACCAGCTGGCATCGGCAAAGGCCAGGCGCATGGCTTCGATCTCGAGATGCAGGCGTTCCGCCGACAAGGGCTCCATCTCTCCCAAACTAAAAGCTTCCACAATATTCAGAGCCAGGAGAGCTGCCAACCCCTGTCCATTGGGTGGGCATTCCCAGACTCTCAATCCGCGATATTGGATGCTGATAGGTTCTTCCCAGGTGCTGACATGAACTGCTAAATCATCCAGGCTGAAACAGCCTCCCGCCGAATTCACCGCCTGCACGATCGCTTCGGCGATCTCCCCCTGGTAAAAAGCGTCCTTTCCGCCTTCCGCAACCGTTTTTAGCGTGCGGGCCAACCCCGGGTTGCGGAAGATTTCGCCGGGCCGCGGGGCACGGCCCTCGATGGTCAACTCCAGGCCGCCCGGCGCCTGCTTGAGCTGGCGCTCGGCGCCCCGCTGCCAAAAGTGGGCGGTAATGGGAGCAACCGGAAAACCTTCCTCGGCCAGGCGAATGGCGGGGGATAAGACCTGGCGCACCGGCAGGCGCCCATGTATCTCCACCAAATCACACCACCCGGCGCACGCCCCTGACACCGTTACCGTGTAGGGATGGAAGGGGGGAAGTTCGTCGAACCCGTCCTTTTTAATTCGTTCCAGGGTAAGCGCGGTGGGTGCCCGTCCCGATCCGTTCAAAGCGCTCACCTGGCCGGTAGCCGCGTCGTAGTATAGGGCAAAACAATCCCCGCCGATGCCGGTAGAAGTTGGCTCGGTTACATTTAGCGCGGCTGCTGTGGCGACAGCGGCGTCGGCGGCGCTGCCGCCTTCGTTGAGAATCCGCAATCCGGCGGCCACCGCCAGCGGTTGCGAAGTCGCCACCATGCCGCGCATTCCTAAGACCGCCGAACGCCGAGAGTTGAATTTAAATGATTGGTTATCCTTCACGCCAATTCATCCAAAAAATGCGCAAAGGCAAGAAATTCCTTGCGAACCTGTTCCCATATTGTAGGGAGATTCTCTACAAGAGGTTCTATAAGTTGTGGGTTCAAATTTGCAGCATATATGTTCCGAACTCGATGGCGAAATCTTCGGTATTCATCAAGGCTTTGTCCGATTTCTGGACTGATCAATGCTGGACGAACAGATGGTAACTCTATCTGCATCTGCCGTAATAATTCCGAATGCCAGGCTTCTCCACCTAAAGTGATTCCATCGATCTCCAAAGCAATTAATTCCATTGTCCTTTCCACACCGTTATAAAAGCTATGCAGATTCAGGGCTACTGAATTGAGGAAAGCGTCCTGGTCCTTTGCCATTGATTTGGCAAGATTCCAATGGCGATCAACAGCAGAAACTGACCTTTCTAGTTCAGCGATTTCGAAGCGTATACGTTGTGCAAGAGCTTTCCAGCGCCCGCCTGTCATATTTCAATCCCTTCGCGTTCAATTTCTTGACGCATCGCTTGAGAAACGGTTGCGAGTTCCACTAAATCAATATCAAACTCACTTATGGACCGATCCAGCGCGCTCGAAGCGCGCCAAAAATCTTCCAGTTTAATTCCCTCGACAGCCAAATCTATATCGGAGCGTTTATGGAACAAGGTTCTCCGAGCTAATGATCCAAATACAATCACGCGCTTAGCCCCAAATCGATTTTTAAGCAGCGAGCCAGCTTGCTTTGCCAGTTCCCAACCACGTTGAATACGGCGTACCTCGGCTTCGCGCTCTTTCTCCTCACGCTGCCTGGCTGTTGCTCTAAATATAGCGATTTCTTCTTCGGTAAGCTCGATTGCTGTTTTTGTCACTTACTTGATTCCTTATCCATTAAAAGCTGTTCGATTCGCTTCAATCTATTGTAAATCAGAAGCGCCAACACCAGGACTGCTGCCGGTATCCCCAGATAAATCAAACCGATGCTCAATATGATAATGAGCTCAACGCCGCCAATACCCATCATCTTCCTGGTTTCTGACTCACTAGAGTCATTCGATCCAACCGGCCTCCCCACCGGGCATCCTCGACCAGCATCAGCCGGCACTCGCAATTCATAATTCGCAACTCGTAATCATATGACCTCAATCCCCTCGCCCTCGACCACCTCGCCCACCTCCCACAGCACCTGCCCAAGCCTGGCGGCCCGTTCAAATAATTCGTCCATCTTCTCAGGCGGCACCGCCAGCAGCAAACCGCCACTGGTTTGCGCATCGAAAAGCAGCATTTGGGTCGGCTCGCCGATCTCAGGAGAGAACCGCACGTGAGGGCCAAAATACATGCGGTTGTCCGAGGAGCCGCCAGGGAAGATGAATTCGTGGGCGTAGCGATGCGCCCCCCGAATGAAAGGCACTTTCGCATGGAAGAAGCGCATCCCCACACCTGACGCCTGCGCCATTTCCCAGGCGTGACCGAGCAATCCGAACCCGGTGATATCCGTGCCGCTCCGCAATCCAAATTCAAGCGCAAGATCGGCAGCCAGGTTGTTTAGTCGCTTCATCCAGCCCACCGCTTCTGTCACGTCGCCAGGATCCGCCACCCCTTGCTTGAGCGCAGTCGTTATTGTGCCGAAGCCCAGCGGCTTGCTAAGCACCAGCACATCCCCCGGCCTGGCGCCGCGCTTGGTGATCATTTTTGCCGGGTCAACAAAGCCGATCCCGATCAGGCCGTACTTGGGCTCCTCATCCTGGATTGTGTGCCCTCCGACAATCACTACCCCGGCCTCACGGGCCTTTTCCGCCCCGCCGCGCAAGATTTCACCTGCCACCTCATTTGGCAGGCTGGGGGGCAAGGCGGCGATGTTCAGCGCCAGGAAGGGCTTGCCGCCCATCGCATAGATATCCGACAGGCTGTTTGCCGCGGCAATCGCACCGTAATCATAGGCGTTATCCACAACAGGAGTAAAGAAATCCGTGGTGACCACGATGGCGCGCTGCTCGTCCAGCCGCCAGACGGCCGCATCATCTGGCGAAGCCAGGCCCACGAGCAGGTCCGGGTAATCGCCGGATTGAAAGATGTCCTTTACAGGGCGCAGCACCTGCGCCAGCGCCTCAGCGCTTAATTTGGACGCTCAACCCGCGCACTTTGACAGGCTGGTCAGCCGGATTTGTTTCCCGGTAGGATATTTCTCGCTCATCGAGAGACTCGGTAAACTCGTTTCCGTATTTCGTATTTCGTAGTTCGTAATCCGTAATTCGTAACTGATGTCACGTCCCGAATTACGTTTTACGCATCACGCTTCAGGTATCATGGCGCTGTTTCGGGCGTGGGCAAGGGCGTAGGCTGTGGTGTGGGAACGGCGACGGTTTGCGCCTCCAGAGTTGGCAGTGGGAGCAGGTATGGCGCATTGCTGGGCACCAACATCACCTGGATGCCGGGCGCCAGTTCGTTGATGTACTGGTAGGTCAGCAAGTCCTGGTTAGTCGCCAGGGCCTCGGCGATCAATTCCAGGGCTTGTTTCTCGGCCTCGGCCTCGATGATGCGGGCCGTCGCCTGGCCTTCGGCATCGATCACCACGGCATCGGCCCTACCCTGGGCGACCTGGCGCGCCTGTTCAGCCTCCTGGCGGCGCTGCTCGACGACAAAACCGGCCTGTTGGGCCAGCTGCTCTGCGATCTGCTTTTGCTCCACAGAGGCGGCATATTCGGGAGAGAAGGTGATGTT
>DATCIL010000408.1:0-6366 GCA_036507795.1 Anaerolineales bacterium
CGTAAGGCTGGTGACTTAAATCCATCTAAAAACATGATGTCTGACACAATCGTTTTTCAGCCATCGTACTTATAATGCTTACTAGATAAAACCTGTACGATTTATCAGTGATCCCTCAGCGCTGAACAGCGTCCGCTGGTTGAGTAGGCCCGCGCTCTCCGCCTCGCGACGATTGAGCAGCGTTCTCCGCTGCCGTCGCCCGTATCGAAACCCTTGGGTTGAGCCTGTCGAAACCAAGGACGCTGTGGAAATACTAACAAGAATCCATCCTTAGTATCCTTGGGAGAGACCTATGCCTCTATTCACACCCGGACGACGCTGGCAGCCCGCTTACCTTCCGTTTAAAAAGGTATCTGCGGGTCGTCGCCTTTTAGCCGCAGCAGAACGAGTAGTAAAAGGGCCGCTGTTTGGCTGCCGCATGTGCGGCAACTGCCTGTTGCAAGAAACCGCCTTCATTTGCCCGATGGAGTGCCCCAAAGGCGCCCGCAACGGCCCGTGCGGAGGATCAACCTCAGAACATTGTTACGTTGATCCAACGCGGCCATGCATCTGGTACCGGATCTACGAGCGGTCCTTCCGGATGGGTCGAGAAGAGATGCTCCTGGAAGTGCTCCCGCCCCTGGACTGGGACAAAGTCGGTACCGAGACCTGGGGCGACGTGACAAGTCAGGTTCGCAAAATTGGCACCAAAAGGGTCTTTGCCGGGCTGCTCTCACGTAATCCCCTGGAACGCGCAGAAGTATGGGACTCAGTCTTCCAGCCGGTGCGCCAGCCGGACTGGTGGCAGGGGGACGCCAGCTATCATCCACCGACCTACCAGGAACCGGTTTCGGATCTGGAGCGCCGCCTGCGAGCCGGTGAATTTGTTGTAACCGCAGAAGTGGCGCCACCGATGACCGTTGCCACCGGCAAGCTGATCAAGAACATTGAAATGGTCCAGCCCCATGTGGCGGCGATCAACTTCACCGACTGCCCCTCGGCAACTCCGCGCATGTCCAGCGTGGCGTGCAGTACGATAGCGGTTCAGCAGGGAGCCGAGCCGGTCATGCAAATTGCGGCGCGCGATCGCACACGCACCGGTTTACAAGCAGAAGTGCTGGGCGCCGCGGCGCTCGGCATTCGCAACATCCTGTGCCTTTCCGGAGACAGCATGCGCCTGGGGCCCTCCCCGCAGGGCCGCATGGATGTCATCGATATCGATTCGGTTCAGATGCTGTGGATCTTGCGCCGCATGCGCGATGAGGGGGTCTATCTCGACGGGCGCGCCATCAAGTTTCCGCCGCAAATATTTCTGGGAGCGGCGGCCTCACCCTTCGCGTCAGAACCGCGCTTCCAGGCCATCCGTGAACACAAGAAAGTCAACGCCGGCGCCCAGTTCTTCCAGACAAACCTGGTCTACGATCCCGACGGGCTGGAGGTCTGGCTCAACGAGCTTGCCAAGCGAGACATCCTGGATAAGGTCTATATCCTGGCCGGGATAACCCCATTGAAGAGCCTCAAGGTGGCGCAATATATGCACAATGAAGTCCCCGGAGTATTCATCCCAGAGAAACTACTGAAAAGGATGGAAGCTGCAGGCGACGGCGCGGCAGAAGAAGGCGTAAACATCGCGCTGGAGCTGATCGAGGCGATCAAGAGCAAGCAAGGCATCAACGGGATACATCTGATGGCTGTGGGCTGGGAAGAGATCGTCCCTCGCATTGTCGCTGAAGCGGGAATATTATCGGAACAGTCTGTTCGTGAAAAATAGCACAATATCATACAAAATATATGATTTTTATCCATTACAAATATGCAGGTCCCACATTATCCTTTGGGCATAGAAGGGGTGTTGTGGGCAGGCGACGCCCGCCCACAACACCCCTTCTTCCCCAATTTTCGGGTAGGCTATAAAGGTATCTTCAAAGGAGTGTGGGTGACGAATGGCGAATGAAATCCGAATAGATGCGCTCTTGCCGGCAGAAATGGCTGTGCGCGCCGAGTATATTGGTGTTCGCAAGGCGGAAGCCGGCGCCCTGACTATGTTCGCTTTGGCGGTGCTGGCGGGAGCGTTTATTGCGATGGGAGCGGTGTTTGCTACCACGATTGCAGCCGGTGCGGCGGCCCTGCCGTATGGCGTCGCCAAGCTGCTCGGCGGCCTGGTTTTCTGCCTCGGACTGATCCTGGTAATTGTGGGTGGCGCGGAGCTATTTACCGGGAATAACCTCATCGTGATGGCCTGGGCCAGCGGTAAAGTTACCACCCGTGACCTGTTTCGAAATTGGGTGATCGTCTACTTCGGTAACTTTGTTGGATCTGTAGGAACCGCGGTCCTGATGTTTCTCAGCCGGCAATACACCTTTGGCGGCGGCGCGGTTGGCGCGACCGCGCTGGCAATTGCTGATGGTAAAGTCCATCTGGACTTTTTTCAGGCGATTGCCTTGGGAGTGCTCTGCAATACGCTGGTTTGTCTGGCTGTCTGGCTGACCTACAGCGCCCGCAGCACGATAGACAAGATCGCAGCCATCCTCTTTCCCATCACGGCGTTCGTGGCAGCTGGTTTTGAACACAGCGTTGCCAACATGTACTTCATTCCGGTCGGGTTGTTTATCAAGGACCTGGATCCGGCCTTTGTAGCCAGCCTCGGTTTGAACTTAACCGACCTGACATGGAGCAGTTTCATTATCGACAACTTGCTGCCGGTAACGATTGGCAATATTATCGGTGGCTCCTTGCTGGTTGCGATTGTTTATTGGGCGATCTTCCTGCATCGAATGGAAAGCTGAGATGCACCTTCTCAAAAAAGTGGGTCGCTCCCTTCAATTATTGAGATCACAGGCTGAAAGGACTGAGAAATGAAAGCATATATCCTGGTCAACATTCGCACCGGCGAGATCCACGAAGTCGTTCGCCAGCTGCGCCGGGTGGAGGGCGTGGTCGAAGCGAATATGACCTTTGGACCCTATGATGCCGTAGCGGTCGTCGAAGCCAATGATGTGAACCACCTGGGCAGCATTCTGGCTGTGGGCATCCAACCCATCCCCGGCGTTATCGAAACGCTTACCTGCCTCTCCGTGGAAGTCCGCTAGTGCCCAGACCTGAAAGGTTTTCTGAAACCTTTCAGGTCTGCTTTCTCGAAATGACACCTCTAGCGCAGTTTGCTCACACGCCCTAGCCAACAAAGATGACATGGCGCAAATCAGAAATTCAGACCACTTGCTCGAGCGCATTGCAGACCTTCAAACGGAACTGCGCCAATCCGATCCCTCCGCGCTCGCTGAGCGCACCGGCGCGGATTTCCTGCTCAAGGAGCCGGGGACTGGAGAGTTCCAGCTCCGCTTTTGGCACAGACCCGTCATCCTGACGTTTCCCAGTCTCGAGGCCCGCGATTTGCACTCAGGCGAGCCGTTGCCCTCCGGGATGCTGGCGCTTCTATTGTATTATTTCAGCATGAGCGATGGAACACCCGCAGCCGGGCGCTGGATTTCCTTCTCCGAACTGCCGGACGGGCGTTTCTACAACCAGGCATTCCAGGGCTATACGGGTAAAGCCCTCGCCCGGAAATTTGAAAACAATCTGGAGGCTTTCTGCGATGCGGCGAAAAAGCTGGGCGCTCACAGGCTGCCCGAGGAACAGGGCCTGGGAGACGCAGCCTTTGCCTTCCAGGTTCTGCCGAACGTCTCACTTTCGGCCGTTTATTGGTGCGGGGATGAGGATTTTCCCGCTTCCTGCAACATATTGTTCGATGCATCAGTCAGCCACCATCTTTCGACAGATGGATGCGCGATATTAGGCAGCATTCTGACACGGCGACTGATCAAGGTGGATGGAGTAGCGGTATGAAAATCGCGATTAGCGGTAAAGGCGGCGTTGGCAAGACCACCCTTGCGGCGCTTATCGCCCAGGTGTACGCCGATGCCGGCCGGAACGTGCTGGCGGTCGATGCAGACCCCTCACCATGCCTGGCCGGCGCGCTCGGTTTCCCCAGCGAACTGCGGGCCCAGCTGAGCCCTATCGCCGAAATGGATGACCTGATCTATGAACGCACCGGGGCGAAACCGGGCACCACAGGCGGATTCTTTACCCTCAACCCGAGGGTCGACGACATCCCCGAGCGTTTCAGCGTAACTCACCGTGGCGTCCGCCTGCTCGAGATGGGTTCAGTCGATTTGGGCGGCTCGGGCTGCATCTGCCCGGAGAGCGCCATGCTCAAGACCCTTTTTACGCATCTTCTCTTCCGCAAGGATGACATCCTGATCCTGGACATGTACGCCGGGGTCGAGCACCTCGGCCGCGCAACCGTCGACTTCGTCGATGCCATGCTCATCGTCGTCGAGCCGACCCGGCGCAGCCTTGGCACGGCCGCCCAAATCAAAGCCCTGGCGAACGACATCGGGCTGAAGCGCTTGTGGCTCGTTGGCAATAAGGTACGCAACGCGGCTGAAGCCGTTTTTCTAGAAACCGAGACCCCCGGAATTCCCATCCTGGGCACACTCCCCGCTGATTTGGCGGTGCAGGAAGCCGACCGCCTGGGAATCGCGGTGTATGACCACGTGCCGGCGCTGAGAGAGGCGGTGGAGGAGATGGCGAGGGACTTGCAGCAACAAATTGAAGAAGAAGTAAACATGGAGACAGGTAAACAAGGAAACAGGTAGCCAGGGAAACAGGTAGACGAGATGCACAAGCGGAAAAATCATTAGATACCTGTCCACTTGTGTACCTGTTTACCTTTGAATTGGTATCATAATCCAAAGGAGTAGCTAGCTTATGAGTACAACCATTGCTCTGGCAGGCAAGGGCGGTGTGGGGAAGACGACCATCGCCGCCATGGTGATCAAGTATTTGGCCCAATCGCAGAACGGAGCAATTCTGGCCATAGACGCCGATCCCAGCAGCAACCTCAACATGGTGCTGGGGCTGGAGCTGGAGTGGACGGTGGGCGACATCCGCGAGGATATGCTGGAGCAGGTGCGGAGCTCAGTGGTGGCTGGTGGGGCAGCCATGGGCACCCTGCCCGGCGGGGCGAGCAAGCGTGAATACCTGGACTATCAGGTGCGCACCTCGATTTCGGAAGGGAATCATTTTGACCTGATCGCAATGGGCCGCTCGGAAGGACCAGGCTGCTACTGCGCCGTAAACCACAATCTGCGGGAAGTGATCGATTCTCTCAGCAGGAATTACCGATACATCGTTATCGACAACGAAGCCGGGATGGAACATCTTAGCCGCCGCACGACGCGGGACGTGGATCACCTGCTCGTGGTCTCCGACCCGACCCAACGCGGCATCGTTGCCGCCGAGCGCATCGCCGCGCTGCGCAATGAATTGGATATCAACGTGGAGAACGCCTACCTGATCTTGAACCGGGCGCCTGCCGAGATCCCGGCGCCGCTCCAGGAGCGCATCGCAGCCCTGGATATCCCCTTGCTGGGCGTGATCCCTGCAGATGCGGAGATCACTGACTTCGATTTCAGCGGAAGACCATTAGTGGAGCTGGAAGAAAACTCGCCGGTTTACCGGGCGATCGCGGAGATAATGACGAAAATCATCCTCTAGTTCTGTCCTAAAGTCAACTACGGGAAGTGAGAGGAGCCATAGCGATGAGCGAAAGCCAACCGATTACAAGTGAATATTTTATGAAACGTTTGGTCGATCTTTGTTTACGAAGCGGCTTATCGGGATTCCCGAAGAACGATGTGGATCAGCACATTCTATTAAAAAGTGCGGCTGTAACGTTAGGTCAGCCAGGTAGTTTTACGGAGAAGGAACTCAACGAAAAACTGGAATTCTGGGTAAAGCATATCGGTCAAATAAAAAATATCGACCGCATTACCTTACGGCGCGGGTTAGTCGATACAGGATATTTGACCCGGAATAAGGATGGCTCAAGTTATCAGGTAGCTCAACCAGGACCGCGGGCAGTTCTTTTTGATGGGGCCATTGATCACATGGATATCCTCGAAGTGCTCACAACCGCGCGAGAAGAAATGGCGCGCAAAAAGCGAGAGTATCTGGATAAATCAAGAGGACATTAAGAATTAATCAACATGGCGAGCGCACGGCGCTCGCCATGTTCAACCTTCCCCTCCCCTTCTCCAACAAAATTAGGAAAGAGATGGACTGATGGATTGGCGCAGTCCTAGAATAGCCCCAAGACCCTCCCCGTCTCCAGGTCGATATCCACATCGTAGAACACTGGCCGGGTGGGCAGGCCGGGCATCGTGCGCATCTCGCCCAGCAGCGGGTAAAGGAAGCCGGCTCCAACCGAAGCGCGGATGTCGCGGATCGGCACCCGGAATCCATTTGGCACACCCTTTAACGCCGGGTCGTGGCTCAGGCTCAGGTGCGTCTTGGCCATGTTGAGCGGCAGTTTGTCGAAGCCCAGCC
>DATCIL010000409.1:0-3003 GCA_036507795.1 Anaerolineales bacterium
TGGCGGTGTTCGGACGAGGCCTGGGGGTTGACCTGGCGGCGCTCTCACTGGCGCTAACGCTTCGCTCAGTAGCGGGCGCCTTTGGCCCCCTCCTGGCGACGGTAGCCGACAGCCGGGGCCGCAAAGATGGGATGCTCTTTGGTCTGTTGCTCTTTACCCTTGGCGTGGCGACGGTGGTAATTTGGCCATCTTACTTAACCTTTCTGCTGGCCCTGGTCCTGACCACTTTGGGGAAATATATATTTGATCCGGCAATGCAGGCATATCTGGGGGACCGCATATCCTATCAAAGGCGGGGTCTGGTCATCGCCTTTACCGAGTTTGGCTGGTCGATCGCCTTCATCGTGGGCGTCCCCCTGGTCGGCTTTTTGATCGCCCGGCAGGGCTGGTTCGCCCCGTTTCCCCTGCTGACCCTGTTAGGGTTGCTGACCATAGGCCTCCTGGCCTGGCAAATCCCACGTGACCCTTTGCCGGCGATTGAACGGCCCAGCATATGGAAGAATTTCCAGGCGGTCCTATCCTATTCACCGGCACTGCTAGGTCTGAGCATGGGTTTGTTCTTTAGTTCAGGAAACGAAGTGGTCAACCTGATTTTTGGAGTCTGGATGGAAGATTCTTTTGGGTTGAAAATAGCCGCCTTAGGGGCGGCCTCTGCTGTGATTGGCTTTGCAGAATTGGCAGGCGAGATGACCGTTGGTGGCATTACTGATCGCCTGGGCAAACCCCGCTCTGTAATGATTGGGATTTTGCTAAATTGCGCGGCGGCGCTTTCGCTTCCTCTGTTAGGACGTACGCTTAGCGGCGCCTTCGTCGGCCTTTTCCTCTTCTACATTACCTTTGAGTTTACAATTGTAAGCAGTATTCCCTTAATGACTGAAATCTTGCCCTCTGCTCGAGCGACCCTGCTGTCTGCCAACGTTGCAGTGTTATCCCTGGGCCGCGCCATCGGTGCGTTATTTGCCTCTCCGCTCTACATCCTCAGCGACTCGCCCAGCATCACCGCCAGCGCCTTCGCCGCAATCTTTTTTAATCTCCTGGCTTTGGCTGCCTTGACTCGCCTTAAGCGCTGGCTGGATCACGTTTAAACCATTTTTCTTCACTTTGAGATGGCGGCATATCTGTTGGGCACTCTCCATTCTCGTAGTCCCTATCCCTTGCCCCCTATTCTCTCTCTTAAAGTATAATCACACCTATGTCCGAGAGATCCAACCAACAAATTCTCCTTGCAGCTGGTCTGGCGCTCCTTGCCCTGGCTTTGCTGGCTGTCAAAATTCCGGTATCGGCTGCTCCCGCATTGCAGGTAACACCTTTCCCTACTCCCACTCCTGGACCCGATGGTCGCATCATTTATACGGTACAGCCAGGAGAATCCTTATGGGTGGTTTCTGCAAAAACCGGGGTTTCAATGGACGAAATCCGCCGGCTGAACGATATGGCTCCCGATGAAATCTTCGTGCAAGAGGGGCAAGAATTGGTGATCGGTTTCGGAGGTCCTTCGGAGGTAACGCCTACGGCGGGGCCCAGTTCCACTCCCGAACCGCTTCTACCAACCCCATCACCCCAACCAGGTTCTGGCACTTTATGTATATTGGTCTTCAATGACCAAAATGGTGATTCACAGCGCCAGGAAGAGGAACTCTCCATCCCGGGTGGTCGCATCAGCGTCAGCGATCGTTTGGGCGAGGTCTCTTTCACGGAGGACACCACCACTGGCGGGGAGCCGCAGTGTTTTGAAGAACTACCGGAAGGGGACTATAATGTCACGGTTGCCATTCCAGATGGGTTTAATCCCACCACCGTACTTAATTATGCTTTAAGTTTGGCCCCCGGTTCAGAGACCCATATCCGCTTTGGCGCCCAAATGAGCTCAGAAAAGATCACCGAATCTCAGACTCCTTCGGGAAGCAGCAGATCTCCTTTATTGGGTGTTATTGGGGTGCTGTTTCTGCTCGGAGGCGTCGGTCTGGGAATTTTTGCTGGTCGCCTGGGGGCTAGAAAAGACAAACGCGCAGAAGGCGAAAATTCCGTTTAGTTCAACGCACAAGATTGCGGTAAGCTGCCGCCAGTTCATCTCCAAAAGCGTGAGATTGCCAGGAGATGGCTTGTTGCAGAGCGGCTCGTGACAGCGATTTGGCGACTTCCTCTTCGATAATTGAAGTGATCAGGGCGGCCCCAATCTGCCGCAGATTCTCGATCGGGATCAAGTAGGCTCCCGGACCAACCATAGCTCCCGCCAGCTGGCTTTCGGCAGCTACCACGGGCCGGCCACTCGCCAATGCCTGGCGCACGGAACCTCCCCAAGGGGAGACCGGAGCGGGGTGAAACAGCGCCGAACAGCCGCGGTAAAGGCAAGGGATGTCCTGGGGCGGCAAATCCGGTAGGGTCAGGACGGTTTCCTCCAAATCATGCTCCCGCAGCAGTTTGGAAAGGACTTCTCTGTGTTGCTGGTCCAATCCCAGGATGATCAGAGGATAGTATTCTCCAATCGGCCCGGCTGCCCAACTCCAGGCAGCCAATAGACGTTTCAAATCTGTGATCCCGGAAGGGCCATGATAAAGAACGTAGGTTTCGGGCAGGTCCAGTTCATCAGCCAGATTGGAGCTTCCATTCCTTTCCGGTTGGTGATTGAAGTCGGGATGCACAATTGGTCGCAGATTGATAATGTTTCCAGGCAGGCTGGGAACAGGCAGATCGGAGGGCCAAAAGATTGCTTTGGCTGCCGAAAGCCCTCCTCTTCCTAGCGCTTCTCGCGCTCGCGCGATGATGCCGCGTCTGCGGTTTCGTTCTGAGACAAACGTGGGGGTTGAGTAATAGCCGGTTGGGCTGACCACGCTGTTCGGCGTTGCGAGGAGAGGGGGGTTCAATGAAAAAAGATGGAGCAGAAGCGCCTGTCTTTCAGCAACGATTTTAGGCAATGTTCGTTGTTCCCACTGCAAACGATCGCCTTCGGTGTTGTTCGCTGCCTGGATGTGGGTTTCGACTCTGGGGAACCAGGTTGGCGTT
>DATCIL010000410.1:0-1974 GCA_036507795.1 Anaerolineales bacterium
CGTTTACCTACCAGCGACAGAAGAAATTTACCAGCCTGTCTTATTACCAGGCGCCGGCTGAATGTCTGGATGAGGCGGAGACGATGATCCTTTGGGCTGATAAAGCCTACGCGGCGGCATTGCGTGTAGAACGGAAAAAAAGAAAAAAACGATAATCAGGGATTTTTAAAAAAAATCAATGGGGTCAGACTCTGAGTGATCCCCACGAAATTATCGAATAATACATTGTTGCTGGATCCCTTCATCAAGATCCAACCAGGCGATATTGATCTCATTAACCGTAAACGCTATTCGCCAGTCGTGCATTACCGTTAAACCCAGAAAGATGGTCGAGAGGATGCGACGGTTCTTAATGGAGTTGGCCTGATAATCCCGATGCCGCCCCTGGTTTTCAGTCATCTTGCCCAGTAGCCAGACGACCATCAACGCCAGTGTGGCGATCAGCACCAACACCTGTAACCGTTTTGTTTGATACGAAAGATGCGCGTTCATGCCCAGACCGAAGCGGTCGCTCTTCAGCGCCCGAAACGATTCTTCTATCTGCATGCGTAAGCGATAGAGCCACACTACTTTCTTCGCCAGCCCGACGCGGGGCGCTAACGAGGTGGCCAATAACCAGGGTTCTTTCTCCTTGGCCGCCTGCTGCAGACTCTGGGCCGAGCGGGACCGCTCGCCGGAGCGATTTTTCCGGACTCGGCCTTTGGGTTTCCCCAGGTACAGCACCAACTGACAAGCCACGGGCTGTCGCTTGGTTAATTGATATGCGCCCAGGTACTTCTCGGTGCTGGTCGCCTGGGCATAGAGGTCCTTGGCCGCAAACCAGGCGTCCGTTCCCGGTAAAGCGGCATGGTGGCGATGGCGGATGCGGCCTATCCAGTCCCATCCATACGCTTCGACTAATTTGAACCATGGGGTGCGAAACCCTGCATCGGTGACCAGGATATGGCGGCAATCCTCGGGCAACATATGATGCAGCCGCATTAAAAACCGTCGATGTGTTTCCGGTTTCTCTTTAGTCTCGTTATCGTGAACCTCTTCGTATAACGTCTGCGAGCTGCCTACCACCGGGACCGAAGCCCGCAACAGGAAATGGCGCTTGCTATCATCCATATCCGACCAGTCAATCAGGATGATGGGGCGTTGCCGGCTCCCAATTAACCGCAACGCGATAGCACGATAGATGGGCAGGCATTCCGACTGCATGTAACCGTTGGACAGCAGGCGGTCCGCGCGTTTGATGCAGTGTTTTTGCTTGGCCTCGCTTTGAATAGCCCGGCCCAGTGCCGTGACGGTCAGACGTTGTCCGGTTAACGCCGCCAGGACATTTGCCTCCAGGGCTTGGCGTCTGACCTTATGCATGGGAGAACAGGTATTCATCAGTAATTTATGTAACACTGGTTGTGCCTGCATGGTGAATTTCCCCCGATCGTTTCGTTATTTGTCTTTCGATCTGATCGGGAAACGCCATGCAGGTTCACTTATTCAGCGCATGCTTTTTCTAACCTATTGTTTTTGATCCACTTTTTATTTAAATTTGTGGGGATACCTCAGAGTCTGACCCCATTGATTTCTATAGATTCCCATTCTCTTGAACATGCTCTCTCCCATGGAACCGGCGCGGTGAACGGCGTGGTGGAATATGCCCGGAAGCGCAGGGCCTTCTGTCTCGTGGTTGATTTTATGGGCAAGAAATTTAGTCGTTAGCCGTCAAAGAATGTAAATGCTATATTTAGACAATGTCTATCAATTTTAAAGAACTTGAAAAGGAAGCTCGGGCCCTGAATTCTCGAGAAAAAGCTGCGCTGGCCCGCACTTTAATAGAAGATCTGGATGCAAATCTGGATCTGGATGCGGAAAAACTATGGACGGCAGAAGCGGAACGTCGATTTCGAGCTTATAAATCAGGTGAACTTGAGGCTGTTCCAGGAGAGGAAGCGATGCACAGGGCTCGCCAGCGTTTGAAATGATCGGGTT
>DATCIL010000411.1:0-8058 GCA_036507795.1 Anaerolineales bacterium
TCAAGGTGTCAAATTTCACAATCCCTGAAATCCAACCTTCGCAAGGTTCTGCACCAAGATCTGGCTAATTAATCACCTGGTATATCGACACACCCTGATGTTGATACACCTGGCTCAAATAAGGACAGCCCTGCAGTTGAACCGGTTGAAGCAGGCCATGTTCCTGGACCAAATAAACGTGGGTTAAGCCAGCGGCTTGCAGCAAATCCTGGAATTCGCTCGAACAGCCCTTTTCCAACTTGCTGGCCTGCTCTGCGAACTTATTGATCTGTTGGAGATATTCCGGCTCACCCAGGATATACATGACCGGCGGGAGCAAAGTCTGGCGACCGGTCAGCGGGTGAACCCACCAGCCTCCATCCACGCCGCGGTAAGTTCCGTACTGCCAGGGAGCAACATTGATGAAAAAGCGCGCTTGGGAGGGCGTGTTTTCCGTAATCCAATGCATCGCTTGTAGATCGGCGCCGGTGGCAAATACCGTTGCCGGGTTGAGAATAGCGCCGGTATCGCGCACCCCCCACAAAAGCAGGCTGAGGACGGCCGCCGCCAGGCTCAGGCCGGCCAACCGGGGAAAACCAGCTTGGGATCGCTCACCTGCGGTAAACAGGAAGTCTGCAGCCCATAAAGCAGCCGGCAAAAACAGGACGATCACGCCATGATCGGGGCGGAAAGGGCTGAGATTTATTCCCCACGGGACACACAAGAGCACCAAGGCAACCGTCCATCCCACAAAGGAACGGCACTTACCGCTGATGGTCGCTGCGATGAGCCCGAAGAGCGCTAGGGCTAATAGAAGGTAATTGCGGTTAGGGCCGGCCATGCGCCACAAGTAAGAAAGATAGCCGGGGAAATAAAGCGTATCCAATGAGTCGGCCGGCAGCACCGTTTCCACGCTGACGTAATTGTTCGAGAATTCCCAGACGCGCAGCATCCAGGGCAAGGCCAGGAGCGCGCCGGCAGCGGAGGCAAGAAATAGCAAAAGAAAGCGGCTTTGGTCACCAGGATGGTGACCAAAGCCGCTTTCTTTCCACTTTCTTCTCTGTCGAAGATCGTGCATCCCGGCCTCAGCGCCCAAAAAGAGGAGGAAGAGCGCCAGCAAAAGAGCGGCAAAATAATGGGCTAAAAGCAGGCCGGCCGTAAACAAAACCAACCGGGCGATCCGCCGCGGCCTGTAAGCGCGGGTCTCAGCCCCGCCCTCTTCCAGCAGGTCGATCCCAGCCGCCATCCCTAAGGGGAGCAACACAAGTCCCGCGAGCAAGGTATAACGTCCCCACGTGGCATAGTAAGCGGGCATATGGGAGACAAACCCCACCAACAGGGCAGCCAGACCCGCCCGCCGCCAATCATGCCAAAGGGAAAGCCCCAGGCGGTATACAGAGAGAGCAACCGCCGCGTTTAAGACCTGCCCGATCACCAGCACGGACTGTTCAGGCGGCAAGCTGGACCAAAACGAAAATGCCGCGCTTATGGCATGAAAGGCGAAGTGATAATAAAAAGGTACGGCGAGGTAAGGATCCAGGGTAGCTGGAACACCACCGGTTTCCAGCATTACGCGGGTGATGAGGACGTGGTGCAACGAGTCAACCCAGGCAGGCAGCACCAGCTCCCTCACCTGGTAGAAGCGCCAGGCGAGGATAGCGGTTAGACCGGCCAAAAGGATGGCGTTTTTTAGCCTGCTTCTTGAGCCGCTATCCGATTCGGGCGCCGAGTGGCCACCCTCTCTGGACCGCAAAGCGCTCCTGAGAAACACACCCAACATTACGAGAAAGCCCAACAACGAATAGCTGAGCAAAAGCCAGGCGGATGAAAAATGCCACCCGAGCAGGAAGCCAATCAGCGCTACCAGGGCGGTTGCCGCAATGCTTACACCGATCAAATCAGCAAGATGAGCCAGGAGATCCTCTTCAGTCCGGCGAAACCAGATCGACCAGGCCAGGCCCGGCAGGATCAGAACAATTCCCCCGGCAGTGATTTGCCAAACTTGTGCTGAGTTTATCGAAATACTATTGAAGAGCGGATGCATTTAGCCCAGATAATCACGCAAATGGCGGCTGCGGGTGGGATGGCGTAATTTGCGCAGGGCTTTGGCTTCAATCTGCCGAATCCGTTCGCGGGTTACCTTGAAGTACTGGCCGACTTCCTCCAGGGTGTGATCCTTTCCGTCAATCAAACCAAAGCGCAACTCCAAGACCTCGCGCTCGCGCTCGGAGAGCACCGCCAGGGCGTTTTTCACCTGTTCTCGCAGCATCTCACGGTCGGCGGCATCCGTTGGCTCAAGAGCATCCTCATCTTCAATGAAATCCCCCAGCTGGCTGCTATCTTCGCTGCCCACCGGGCTTTCCAGCGACATGGGTTCTTCGGCGGCGCGCAAGATGCGATTGACCTTGCTTGCTGCTCGCGCCCACCTGCGGCGTACGTCCATAGGGAGATCCGCCTCTGACGTTGGGCTTGTGAGAACATCGTCGCCCAACGTACGCCGGATCAATTGTTCATCCTGCGCCTCGAGGAAGCCCGCTTCCAGTGCCAGCTCCTCGCTGGACGGCTCGCGTTCCAACTGCTGCACCAGGCGACGCTGCACCCGCACCAGGCGGTTAATCGACTCAAACACGTGGACAGGGATGCGAATCGTGCGGGCCTGGTCGGCAATGGATCGGCTGATTGACTGGCGGATCCACCAGGTCGCGTAAGTGCTGAACTTGTAGCCCCTGGCCGGGTCGAACTTCGCCACAGCTCGCAACAGCCCTATGTTTCCTTCCTGGATTAGATCCAGGAAGGAGCTGCCCCGTCCGATGTAGCGCTTTGCCACGCTAACCACCAGGCGCAAATTTGCCCGGATGATCGCCTGGTGCGATTCCTGGGCGCGCATCCGGATCTTTTCTAACTCTTCCAGAAGCACGTCCTGATCAGGCAGGTACCGAGAAAAAGTTCGATAAGAGGGCACACCCACCCGGCCCTCGAGGTATTCACGCAATTTTTCAGCCAGTTCGCCAGGCATGACATAAAAACACAAGAAAACCGTGAAGGCATTCCGGGCAACGTTGTCCCAGAGATTATCCTTGCCCCATAAGCCGTTATCTAGATAAGAACGGAGATAGGAAGGTGAGACACAATCCCAGGTATCGCGCAGCAGCTGCGCCTCCGTAAGCATGCGGCTGAGATCCGGCTGGTCGTACCCCATCCGGGCCGTTTCCTTTTCCACGCGCTGCCATGCTGTGCACAACTCGTCATATACAGCGCGATAGGTGCTTTGCGGCTGGCTATCGCCGCGGCGCGCGATGGGATGCTGGCGAATAAGCGAATCGATCCGCCGGGCGGCGATCAACCGCGTAGCCAGCCAGAATTCATGATCCGGATCCAGCAGATCGATCCCCCCGATCTCTTTGAGATAGAGCCGCACCGGGTCATCGCTGAGTTCAATGATTAAACCAGGATTGCTGGCGACATCCAAAGGCTCATCTTTGACAAGCTCCTCGAGATCCTGCTCTTCTCGAGACAGCTCTTCTTCGTTCGGCTCTGCGTCTTCGTCATCAAGGCTTTCTTCGTTGAGCACCTCATCGAATTCGTCGGCGGCAAGCTGGAGGTCGTAGCGCTCCTCAGCTTCAGAAGAGGCAGCTTCCGGCAATTCTTCAAACTTATTATTGGACGATTCCTGATTCTTACCAGTCATTGTCTCGTGTTAGGCTTGTCGAATCAAATGCACGTTCGCTATACCGCCCTAGCGCCTGGTCGAGACGATCCCGGGTTTCAATGTAATGCTTCATCGTCTGTAAGTACTCGCGGGCACGTATGTCGCCCGACTCTTGGGCCTCCTCCATTAAAAACCGCAGATGATCAACATGCTGGTGCAAATTACGCCGCCGAAGGTCCAGAAGAGTTCGCACCAAATCGGCCAGCACGCGTTCTTCATTGGGATCCAACTTTTCTGTCCCTGCCAGCAGCCGGTCGGCTGCTTCCATGAGAGGCAACGAGAGGCTGTTGAGCACAAAGTGAAGCGGTTCGGCATGGTCCTGTTCCAGTGAGCTTTCAATTAACCGCAACAAGGTTTTGTGATCTGCCGATTGAAAATCATCCAGTGAAAGCCTGCCCAGGCCCCGCTCTTGTAAGGCGCGATCCACCCGGTATACCAGATCAGGACGCCGCAACAGAATGCCCAGGCAGTGAGCCTCCAAAACGAGACGAGATTCCAGCGGATCGCTTATGCGAACGGCAGGGCTTTCCCGCAGTTTAACTGTCTCCTGCGTGGCGGCCCGCCGTGAGGTGCGCCTCCGGGAAGCCCTTTGACCGCCCTCGCTGATCAGGGCGCGTTCATCTACCTGAAGCAAACGCGCCAGTCGCTGCCGGTAAGTTTCCCGCTCTATGGGACTGGGAACATCTTCGATGAGGGGAAGAACCTGGGCAGCAATCTCGGATTTGGTCTTGGCGTCCTCGACATCACGACCTTGAGCCAGGGTCCGCATGACATGGATCACGATCGGCTGTGCATTTTCAAGGATACGCTGCCACTCCCCTGGATCCTGGTTGACGATATCATCAGGGTCCAGACCTTCAGGCAGCGTGGTCACACGGATATCCGCCTTCAGGCGCGCCTCGTGCCCCAACAAACCACGGGCGTCAAACACCGGGTCGGACTCGCGATCCAGGGTCTGCCGGGCGATCTGGAGGCCGCGCAGCGTGGCTTTGTCTCCAGCTGCATCGGCATCCAGGGCGAGCACAATCCGGCGCGTATAGCGTTTGAGCAGGCGCAGCTGATGCTCTGTGAGAGCAGTGCCCATGGGGGAAACGGCGTCGGCGTAACCGGCCTGGTGAAGGGCAATCACATCCAGGTAACCTTCTACAATTACCCCTTGATCCTGGGTCCTGATGGTCTTGCGGGCTCGATCCAATCCGTAAAGCAGGCGACTTTTATCAAACAAACCGGTTTGGGGAGAATTCAAAAACTTGGGTACATCATCCGGGTTGAGAACGCGCGCCCCAAAACCGGCAATGCGTCCGCGTTCATCGCGTATGGGGAACATTACCCGGTTGCGGAAGCGGTCGTAAATGCTGCCCGCCTCGCTCTCCGAGACCAGCCCGCAAGCCAGAAGATCTGCATCAGAATAACTCCTGGATTTGAAATGCTGTGTGGCAGCGTCCCAGGCATCCGGCGCATAGCCCAGGCCAAAGACCTCAATAGTCTCGCCAGTCAAGCCGCGTTTCTGTCGCAAGTACTCCAAGGCCTTCTCGCCAGCCGGTGACTTTAACAGGTTGTGACGATAAAAAGTGACCGCTTCTTCTAATAAGGCGCGCAGCCCTTCATTTTCTTCTTCGGCGGCCTGTTCTCTGGGTGAAGGAGGCTTGAGCTCAATTCCGGCGCGCTCGGCCAGATACTGCAGGGCTTCTGGGAAGTCCCAGCCCTCTTTTTTCATCACAAAACTGATGGCATCTCCCCCTTCGTTGCATTGACCAAAGCAGCGCCAGGTATCCGTGTCCGGGAAAACGACAAATGCCGGAGTGCGCGTGTTGCTATGGAAGGGGCAGAAACCGGTGTAATTCTTCCCCGACTTTCGCAATTGTACTGATTCAGAGATCAGATCTACAATGTCGACACGGTCTTTGACTTCGTCTAGGACAGTCATTGAATAATAGTAGCCTACCAGGCAAATCGATACGCGGGTTATAAATTATACCAGTCGGGGGCAAAATGGAGCTTGCAACTAGCTATAATTTGTGTGAGGACGGTTTTAGCCTCTCTAAAAGATCCTGGACCTCAGCCGCAGCTTCCGGCGGCAACCGGTCCAAATCAGGGTCGTGGTCGCCCAGCAAAATCGATACCACCACATCCCCCAGAGCGCGCTCTTCTGGCGGGGCAGTCGGATGTCCGGCCAACCGGCGCATGGTCTCCAAAAGCTGTATGTGCAGATTGAGATCGCCACGCACGGCTCGCTCTACGTAAATGAGCAATTCGTCCAGGGGAACGCCCTCTTCGTTAGCCATCGCATCCTTCCCGCCTGCGTGCCGGTCTATGGTAAGCCGTATAACTCCATGTCGTTAAAAGCCTTCCAGCCTGGACATATCCGCCACGCCTTCCGCCAGGGCAGATATTCTCTGGAGCAAGCCTAAGCGATTCTCACGCAAGGATTGGTCTTCCGCCATCACCAGCACCTCGTCAAAGAAACGGTTGATAACCGGAATCATGGGGAGGAACGCGTCCAGAAAATCATCCACCGAACCGGGCCGGCGCTCGGCGGCTTCGGCCTTGAGGAGCGCCTCGTATAATTCGCTCTCCTCGGGCTCTACAAAGGCCTGTGGATTCACGGTATACCGCTCCTGGATATCCCTGGTGATGCGAACACAGCGGGCATAAGCCGGAAGGATGGCATGCCAATCGTCGCGCCTGACCCAGAAATCCAGCTGCCTTACAGCTCGAGCAGCGCCCGCCGGGTTTTGTCCCTGGGCAGCCAGGATTGCATCAACGACATCATAGCGATGCCCTTCCTCCAAAAGAAGATTACGGAGACGTTCTACAATAAAGGTCAGGCAAGCGGATTGGCTTTCTTCGCTCACTTGCAGGGGCAAGCGCGCAGCCGCGGCAACCAGAGCGGTCCGCATGTCGAAGTCCAAATCCCAGGCAATCAGGTTGCCCACCAGGCCCAGCGCAGCCCGGCGCAAGGCAAATGGGTCTTTCGCGCCTGTAGGTGCCAGTCCTGCGGCAAAAAGACCGGAAAGCGTATCCAGGCGATCGGCAATCCCCACTGCCAGGCCAGGCCTGGTGGCGGGGAGGTCATCCCCGGCGTAGCGCGGCAGGTAATGTTCAAAGATAGCCGTTGCTACCGCCGCCGGTTCACCAGAATATAGGGCATAGTAGCGCCCCATAATGCCCTGCAAAGAAGTCATCTCTACAACCATTCTGGTCACCAGGTCCGCTTTGCTAAGTTCGGCGGCCCGGCGCGCTGCGGCAGTATCCTCGGCAGTGAGGCCCAGCTGCGGAGCCAGGTCAAGGACCAAATCTCGAACACGGTGGGTCTTATCCAGCATGGAACCCAATTCGGCCTGGAAGATCAATTTACCCAGCTGCGGGACATAGGCCTCGAGCGGTTTTTTTAGATCTTCGGTCACGAAGAAGGCCGCATCGGCGAAGCGGGCGCGAATGACATGTTCATTGCCTTCCACCACCAGTTCCATGTGCTGAAGCGAAGCCTGCTCAGAGGCGCGGCCATTACAGGGGGCATTGGCTACAGCGATGAAGTACGGCAAAAGCTTCCGGTCCTTCTCTACGGGGAAATAGCGCTGGTGCTTTTTCATAACCGAGACCAGTACCTCAGGTGGCAATTCCAGGTGGGAAGGATCAAAGGAGCCACGCAGAGCACCGGGAGCTTCAACCAGGTTGGTCACTTCTGCCAGCAAGGCCGCGTCTGCACTAATCTCACCGTCGACTTCGGCCGCCAGACCATCGATCTGAGATTTAATCGTGCTTTGCCGTTCCCCAACATCCAGGATAATGCCTTGCTTCTCAAGCAGATGGAAGTAGTCTGCGGGAGAATTAACCGGGATCGTCTCGGTTTCACAAAAGCGGAGACCGCGCGTGGTTTTTTCAGAACGCAGTCCGGCATGTTCAAAGGGCACAACCTGGTCTCCGTGTAGACACAACAGCCAGCGAATCGGCCGCGAAAATGCCGCGTTGGTGCTGTTCCACCGCATCGTTTTATCGAAACGCAGGGAGGCAATTAATTTGGGTACGGCTTCGGACAGAACGGGAAGCGCAGGACGGCCAGATTCGTGGACCACGGCAACGGAATAACGACCGCCGTCCAATTCGCGGATTTCGAGATCCTCGACCGCCACGCCTTTGCTGCGGGCAAAACCTTCCGCCGCTCTGGTCGGTTGCCCTTCCACGTCAAATGCCCGGTCGGCGGCAGGGCCTTTTACCAGCTGTTCGAGGTCGGATTGCTGCAGGGCCAGGTCATCAATGGAGACTACCAGCCGCCGCGGGGTGCCCATACAGCGAATGTCTCCGTGATCGAGGCGCAAGTCGGTCAATAACTCGGGAAGGCGGGCACGCAGCTGGCCCAGCGCCGAGTC
>DATCIL010000412.1:0-2300 GCA_036507795.1 Anaerolineales bacterium
CTGCTGGACAATGTCGAGCATATCGTGCAAGACAGCGCAGAATTCACCGAACACCTGCTGGAACACTGTCCCAAACTCAAAATTCTCGTGACCGGACGGGAAGCGCTCTTCATTGCAGGCGAGCGCACCCTCCAGGTTCCGCCGCTCTCCCTACCGAAAGAGAAGCAGACTCTAGAAGAAATCGCAGGATCAGAAGGGGTGCAGTTGTTTATCGAGCGCGCCCGCGCCGTTCGCCCCGATTTTGCCCTAACGGAAAGAAATGGTGCCACCGTTGCTGAGGTGGTGCGGAGGTTGGACGGCATCCCGCTGGCGCTCGAACTGGCTGCAGCCCGACTGCGTATGCTCACCATCGAGCAAATAAAGGATCATCTCAATGACCGCTTCCGGCTCCTGACGGGCGGCCGGCGCACTGCCCTGCCGCGCCAGCAAACCCTGCAAGCCCTGATCGACTGGAGCTGGCAGCTGCTTGACCAGAAGGAACGTACGCTGCTCCGCCGCTTAAGTGTGTTCTCCGGCGGCTGGGATCTTGAAGCGGCTCAAACGGTCGCCGGTTTTGACCCGCTGGATGGGCTCGATATCCTTGACCAATTGGAGCAGCTGATCAACAAATCACTCATCACCGTGGCATATCCCCCCGGCAGTGAAGCGCGTTATGGCATGTTAGAAAGCATCCGCCAGTTCGCCCGGGAGCAGTTACTTGAGGCCGGGGAAGGCGAAACCCTGCGTGACCGGCACGCGGATTATTTCGTGAGATTTGCCCAGGAATCAGAATACCACTTGATTCGAGAGACCATGGTGCCCCGGGTTAATCGCATCCTTTTAGAAATGGATAACTTGCGAGCTGTAATGACCTGGACATTGGAAGACCGCCCGGCTCTGGCCCTGCGAATCAGCAGCGCGCTTCTGTTTAATTGGGCGCATTGGATTCATCCCAGCGAGGCCCGCAGTTGGCTGGAAACGTCCATCCATAGAACCCGCAGCTTATTGGAAACGGAGCCTGGCGAAGCGCTGATTGATGATTTGATAAAAGCCTATATCGGCCTGGGTATTATTTACTCTTTATTCGGTGAAAATCTCAGATCGGTCGACACAATTGATGAGGGGATTGCGCTTGCCCGAGAAAATGGCGAGCTGGAGTACATGACGCTCGGCATTGGCTGGAGGATCAACGTCCTGATCGTAAACCAGTATGAGATATCACCCGAGTGGGAAGGGGAGGTGGATCGTGCCCTGGAGATCAGCGAGCAGCATGGATTTGAGATTTCGGAAGGCTGGCTCAACCTGGTAAAGTTTTATCTTTATGCTTACCGGCGTGAATTTGCGAAAGCCCTCCCGCACTTTCAAAGGGTGATAGAGATCGCCGGGAAATTCAACAACCCGCGCGTCAATGCCAACGTGCTACAAATCCAGGCCAGGATGGCCGCGCTTCAAGGGGATACAGAAACTGCAAAAGATTACTTTTTGAAAGCCATCAATGACTTTCGAGCAATAAATGACCAGAGAAACATACTTCACTCGAATAGCGACCTGGCGCACCTCTTTCGCAGAACAGGGAATATGCAGGAAGCGCTTCTGCTCTACAGGGAGACGATTATACGCTGGCAGGACGAAGGCAGCCTGCCAGCCGTTGCCCACCAGCTCGAATGCTTCGCTTACATGGCAATTATCGGCGGGGATCATGAGCACGCCGCACGCTTGCTCGGCAGAGCCAACGCCACGCGAGTTGAACTGAACGCCCTCAGCACCGACCCGTTCGAGACCGCTGAATTGGAACAAGCGATGGCCCAGCTGGCAGGCGCGCTGGGGGAAAAAGAACGGGATCGGGTGATGGGTGAAGGAGCAATGATGAGCATGGACGAGGCCGTAGCCCTCGCCTTAGAGGAGGCAGGATGACACACCACCCTCTGACGTTCCTGTTCACGGATCTCGAAAACAGCACGCCGCTCTGGGAAAATTACCCGGACGAGATGCGCCAGGCGTCTGCCCGGCATGACGCTCTCCTGCGCGCGATTATCGAAGGGCACCGGGGACGGGTAGTGAAAACAACCGGGGATGGGTTCCATGCGGTGTTTGAGTCGCCCGCCGAAGGGATCGCAGCAGCTTTGGCGGGGCAGCAGGCCATCGCGGCTGAACCCTGGTCCGGCCGAATCGGGTCACTGAAGGTCCGCATCGGGCTGCACACGGGGGAGAGCCAGGAGCGTGAGGGCGATTACTACGGCCCGGAAGTCAACCTGGCAGCCCGTGTGATGGGAGCGGGTCATGGCGGCCAAGTTCTGCTCTCGGATACAACGGCCACGCTC
>DATCIL010000413.1:0-9245 GCA_036507795.1 Anaerolineales bacterium
TGTGCAGCAGCCATTGCCAAAGAAGCAACCTGTCCGCGCAAATCCGCCAGGATATGCTCCTTCTCCCGCTCCGCTTCCTCTAATGCTTCCCGGCGCCTCTCGGCGGCTTCCTCTTCCGCTTCGGCAATGATTTCCCGCGCCTGCTCCTCTGCCCGTTCAGTAGCTTCGCGCACAACTTCGCTGGCTCGGGATTGCGCCTCAGCCAGGATTTTCTCAGCATCCTTTTCGGCATTTTCGCGCGCTTCCGCCGCCACGCGCGCATCCTCCAGACCCTGGGCGATTGCCGCCCGCCGGCGCTCGAGCAGGCCCAGGATGGGTCTGTAAACCCAGGCACGCAATATTACAAATAAGATGGCAAAATTAAATATCTGGACTAATAAATAACCCAGACTGATTCCTAATCTGTCCAATGGGTGCTCCTTTCTTTCATAAAAATGGCGGTTAGCCAGACGGGATAACAGGGTTCGCTATTTGAGCATTACGGCAGATCCATCCAATTTCCACCGTATCTGGCACCCAGATTAGCCAACGAATAAGATCAGCAAGGCAACCACCAGACAGTAAATTGCTACAGCCTCAGCAAATGCGATGCCGAGGATCATGTTGGTCTGCACCGTACCACCAGCGTCTGGGTTGCGAGCGATTCCCTGCACGGCACCATTTACTAACACACCGATCCCCAAACCAGCGCCAATCGTACCGATCATTGCGAGGCCAGCCCCTATGAGTCTTGCTGCATCAACTTCCATTATAGTTCTTCAACCTCCTCTGAATTGGAATTGAATTTAATGACCGGCCCCGTGTCCTGCGGTCGCCTGGGCCATGAAAACCATGGTGAGCATACCAAACACGAAAGCCTGAATGATACCAACAAAGAACTCCAATCCCAGAAACAAGGATTGGGCAAAAACTGGAACCAGGGTCCCAATCACGAACAAGAGCACCGAACCGGCAAAGATATTGCCAAACAGACGGAAAGAGAACGATAAAATCTTGGAGATCTCCGAGATGGTCTCGAGGATACCCACGGCAAAATCAATAGCGCCGAACATGGGCCTGGAAAACAGGCCTCCGATATTGAAAAACTTCTTGAAATACTCTAACCCGAGCGCCCTCGCCCCGAACACCTGGGTCATGAAAACGGAAATGAGTGCCAGGGCAACCGTAAAGTTCAGATCGGTAGAAGCTACTCGGACGTAAGGGATCAGCTGAAAACCGCCCTCAGGCAGTCTGCCATCCTCTGTGTCGGCCTTTACCAGGGTGACAATCCCAGGTGCAATTTCCCTGGTCGGATAGCCATCGTGCTCGGCAGGCTCGAGAACACCGATGGAGTCTACGCCAGGGATTAACTCCATCCAGTTGGCAATCAACACCAATAATGTTATCGTGGCGAAGAACGGGAAAATACTGCGGGCCCATCTGCCGGCCGTAGTTTCGGTCAAATTATAAATGACTTCCAGCAATGCTTCGACAGCGCCGGCCAGTCCGGTCGGCACCAGGTCACCGCCCCTAACCGAGCGGTATACCAAAAAGGCAATGACCAACAAGATTACATCGGCAATTAATGTCGCCAGAAGGGTGTTGGTGAAGTAGATTTCACCGATCACTGGGGCTGAAATGAGTGGTTCTTCGGACCAGTGCTCGGCAGGAAGCTGGATATGAGGCAAAACTGGCGGGTAAGCTCGCGCCCCGAGGAAGCCCAAAATGATAAATAATAAAACAAACCAGCGGTTGACGCCCCAACGCCAGCCCCGCTTGGCTTCACGGGTTTCTTCGTGATTCTCATTCACGTTAGGATTCCTCCTCGATACCTTCCGTTTTTTGAACTGATCCAGATGTTATGCGAGACGTGGCTTTTCTCACCACCCAGAACATGGCGACGAGTGTTACCGGAACACTACCGACCATCAAGATGACGGTCAACCACGGACGGGTGCCAAATAGATTATCGAGCCACAAGCCGCCAAAAAGAGCGACCAGTACAATGACCAATGTCAGGCAGCCAACTTGACCGGCAACCACCGCCAGAGTAAGGTTGAAAGCGGACTGGGAACGCTTCCCGGCAGATTTATCCCCTGGCTGGCTCATGGCGGGCAGATTGTAACATAAGACACTAATGCTCGTCAATGTGAAGGTTGATAATCTAGAACAGCGCAGCCGAGGCTACCTCAGACCAGGAGAACCAGGGTGCGAAGATCGTGCCGATCAGGATAACCCCAGCTATCAGGATTACCAGGGCGAGGGCATACGGCCGCGTCAGAGGCACAGGTTTATCCTCATCTTCGGAGCGATAGAGGTAAACCACCTTGAGCACAATCAAGTAATAGTAAAGACCGACAATGGAATTAAGCACGCCAACCATCGCCAGCCAGACCAATTCCTGCTGGACCGCAGCGGCGAATACAAATACCTTCGCCACAAAGCCACCCAGCGGCGGCATCCCTGCCAGAGAAAGAAAGGCGATCAGCATCATCAGCGCCAGGCCCGGCGACCGGCGGCTCAAGCCAGCATAATCAGCAATTTCATCCGATCCTGAAACACGCGAAAAGGCAGATACTATGCCGAAGGCCGCCAGGTTTGTAATAACGTAGACCAGCAAGTAAAAGACCACAGAAGTGATACCTAAGGCGGAGACGGCGGCCACGCCGATCAAGGCGTAACCGGCATGGGCAATTGATGAGTAAGCCAGGAGGCGTTTGATATTGTGCTGCGCCAGTGCCAGCGCATTGCCCAGGGTCATAGAAGCTGTGGAGAGTGCGGCGAGTATGGCGGTCCAGTATGGAACCGCGACGGGGAAGGCCTCAATTAGGACCCGCATCAGGACAGCAAATCCGGCCGCTTTAGAAGCTGTGGAAAGGAACCCGGCCACCGGAGTAGGCGCGCCTTCGTAGACGTCTGGAGCCCAAAAATGAAACGGGACTACCGAAACTTTAAAGCCGAAGCCAACCAACACCAGCAGCAG
The DNA here is from genome assembly GCA_036507795.1 of Anaerolineales bacterium. GTDB lineage: Bacteria > Chloroflexota > Anaerolineae > Anaerolineales > UBA4823 > DASQQR01. Next base: position 2,963 of record DATCIL010000413.1, read on the forward strand.
GGCGCCCAAAACCAGGCTGAGGGGCAGCTCACCGTCCAAAACGATCTGCGTTAATTGTGTAAAGTCGGTGGTCCCCGCAAAACCATACAGCAGACTAAACCCATAGAGCATCACAGTAGAAGTTAGAGCACCGAAAAGCAGGTATTTAAAGCCGGCCTCCGTTGACTTATTGTCCCGCTTAAAAAAGCCGGCCAGGATGTATAGAGGGATGGAGGTGGTTTCGATGGAAAGATAAAGCATGATTAAGTCGCCGGCAGAAGCCATCAGGCTCATTCCGATCGTAGAGACCAGCAAGAGCAGATAGAACTCGCCTCGCCGGCCGAGCTCTCGCATTTCCATCGCGAACAAGGCAGTGACCCCGGCTCCGAAGATGAACAACATCTTGAACACGAAGCTCAACCAATCGTGGCGGATCATACCACCCCACATCCGAACGGATTCAGCTCCCGGTTGCGCGGCTGCCAGGCTAATCACCAGGATGGCGCCTAAACCAGCCGCGGTCAACCAACCCAGACCCCGGCGGCGCTCCTCGTCCCATAGAACATCCATCAACAGGACAATGCCTGCCAGGATCAGCAAGGAAATTTCCGGCAGTATTGCTAAGATCATTTCTGTAGTCACATTGCCGATCACTTAGACACCTCCGAGAAGTGCTAAAACCCCGTTGACGCCAGATTCAACGATCGGCACCATCACGGAGGGATAGACGCCCACGCTCACCATAATCACGCAGAGTACGACCAAAGCCACTTTGTCCAGGGCGGTAACATCTCCAATATGGCCAACGAACTGCTCAGGCATGTCCCCAAAAAATACACTTCCAATGATCCGGATTATATAGGATGCTGTAATCACGATCGAGATTGCGGCCACAATGGCGATCCAGGGTCGGTAGTTCCACAATCCCATGAAGATGGGAAACTCGGCGATAAACCCGGAGAAACCGGGCATGCCCATGGAAACCAGTCCGCCGATGATAAAGGCCACCGCCACCAGCGGCATAGCGCGGGCAAAGCCGCCCAATTCCGGAATTTCTCTGGTGTGGGCCCGATCATAAACCATCCCGACTACGGCGAAGAAGAGGGCCGTCATAATACCGTGTGAGAACATCTGGACACCAGCTCCGATAAACCCTTCCCGGGTCAAAGTGGCAAAGCCGATCATCACAAGGCCCATGTGAGAGACCGACGAGAAGCCGATCACATACTTGAAATCCGTTTGAACCATGGCGATATAGGCGCCGTAAACCACATTCACCAGGGCGAGGAGAATTATCCAGGGCAGGTGAAATTGGGCGCCCTCCGGCAAGAGCATAATGCCCACCCGCAGGGCAGCGAACGCGCCCAGCTTCATCAGAACACCAGCATGGAACATGGAGACTGCGGTAGGCGCGGCGACGTGGCCGTCCGGGCTCCAGTTGTGGAAGGGGAAGATACCGCCCAGCACTGCAAAGCCGAAGAACACAAACGGGAACCAGAATATTTGAAACTCTCGGGAGAAGTTCGCATTTTCCAGCGCCAGCATATCGAAGGTGTTCAGCCCCGAAGTGAAATACATCGCCAGGCCGCCGACGAGAGCAATTACCGACCCAATAAAGAGGTAAAGGGTTAATTTCATGGCGGCGTACTCTCGTGTCACCTTCCAGCCCCAGATGGCGATCAACAGGTACATTGGAAAGACGGCGATTTCATAGAAAAAGAACAGGCCGAACAAGTCGAGGGCCACAAACACCCCAAACACTCCGGTAGCCAGGATGAACAGGAAGGTAAAGAATTCGCGCGGCCGGTCGTCGATGCCCCATGAGATCAGCACACCCGTGAACATCACCACCCCGGTTAACAGGACCAGCGGCGCGCTGATCCCGTCCACGCCGACGTGATAAGAAATGCCCAATACCGGCAGCCAATCGTATTTCTCTACAAACTGGTATCCGCCAGCGCCCGCATCATAAGAGAAATATACCCACGCTGAAAGAAACATGGCGAAGAAGGCCGCCGCCAGAGCGGTTACCCGGATTTCGGTCATTCGTTCGCTGGGGATCAACTGAAGGAGCACTGCAGCGGTGATGGGAGTGAAGACGATAATGCTCAATATCGGAAATTGCATTGGTCACCTCTAGAGATAATAAAAAGCGCGATGCGCAAAAAGAACCCTATGGAATTAGAAGAACATCGCCATGGCCCGGTTGATGACATCCAAAATCCAGGCGGGCCAAACACCGATCCACAACATCAACACCAACAATGGCGCCATCACGATGATCTCACGCAGGTTTATTTCGGAGATGCGACCCATCCACGCCTCGTTCAATGGCCCGTGCAACGTCTTCTTAATGCCTTTCAAGATGTAAGCGCCGGTGAAGAGCAAGCCCAGCATGCTGAGAGCCGTGTATACAGTAAAAATCGGCCAGGCGCCCCTCACAACCAGGAATTCCGAGATGAAACCATTTAATCCCGGAAGACCCAAGGATGCCATGGAGGTGAACATCAGAATTCCGCCGTAGACCGGGATCAGTGGGAACAGACCGCCAAAATCATTCAGATCGCGGGTATGCGTGCGCTCGTAAATCACACCGACCAGGAAGAACATGCCGGCGGCAGAAATCCCGTGATTGAACATTTGCAGGACTGCCCCATTCAATGCGATTACCGCGTCTTCTGTTCCGGCAGCGAAGGCGGCCGCCGCGATACCCAGGACCACAAACCCCATATGGTTAACCGATGAGTAAGCCACCAGCCGTTTGAAGTCGTCCTGTCCGTATGAGGCAAATGCGCCAAAGATGATCGCCATGGTGGCCAGGAAGGCCAAGGCGCCAGCATAATAGCGCGCTTCCTCCGGATAGAGCGGCAGCACAAGGCGCAGGAAACCGTAGGCGCCCAATTTCAACAGCACTCCCGCCAGGATCATTGAACCGGCTGTAGGCGCCTCGGTGTGAGCATCAGGCAGCCAGGTGTGAAAGGGCCACACGGGCACTTTAATCGCAAAGGCCACGACAAAAGCCCAGAAGGCAATCGCCTTGACTGTGCCAATAGGGAGACCGAACAGAGCGCCACTGAGCGCCGTCCAGCGCTCAAACAAAAGTGGCATATCAAAGGTACCCGCCACCACCCCCAGCATTTGAGTAGCCAGCAGCAGGCCCAGGGAACCGCCCATGGTGTAGATTATGAACTTGAAGGAGGCGTAGGTACGGGCTTGGATCTTGCGACCGCCCCAAATTTCGCGTTCCCCTTTTTCGCTGCCCCACTGGTTGATCAAGAAGTACATGGGAACAAGGCCGATCTCCCAAAAGACAAAGAAGAGCAGGAGATCGAGGCTCAAGAATACGCCCAACATGCCGGTCTCCAACAGAAGGAAAAGAATCATATACGGCTTAACCCGATCCTCGATACTGTAGGAAGCCAAGATGGAGACCGGGGTCAAGAGCGTCGTCAATAGGACCATGGTCAGGGAAAGACCATCCACGCCCAGGTGATAGGTCGAGTTGATGGCTGCATACCAGACGAAGTGCTCCTCGAACTGGAATCCGGCCTGGCCCCGGTTGAAGTTAATCCAGAGAAATATTGCGAGCGCCAGCGGGATCAGGCTGCCTAGAAAAGCAACCCCGCGGATAAGTTTTTTCTCCTGGGATGGAAGGAAGACCAGTACTCCGGCCACCAGCGTGGGGATGAACAAGATTAGCGTGAGCAAGTTGTTGGCGATGAAATTCATCGTTTACTCCAATTGAGTTTCGTGTAGCGCCACTTCTAGGGCTGCAATAGGAAGAAGAGGTAATAAAACAGGGTGCCAAAGGCGATTACCAGGGCCATCACCATATATTGCTGGACACGTCCGGTTTGGACAAAGCGGAATGTGCGGCCTAACCTTTTCACCGTTTCGCCGACCAAATCCGCGAATCCGTTCACCAGCGGCTTGTCAATCCAGTTGCGGAAGATGCTGCCCAGGCTGAACATAACCCGGGCAATCATGTGCAGTAACCCATCGATCACGCCTCGATCCATCCATTTGTAGGTGAAGGTTTCCGAAATCCAATAAGCTGGGCGCACGAATAGAAAATCGTAAAGCTCATCGAAGTAATACTTATTTCTGAGCACCCTATAGAGACCACCCAGAGTGTTTACCAATGGATCTGCTTCACCAGCCCGGGCATCCTTGTAGACAACCCATCCCAGGTATAGACCGCCCAACGCCACGACGACCGAGGTAAGCAGCGGAATAAAATTGAACTCGACCGCCTCTGGGTGCTCAAGAAGCGTGCTGCCAACAAAATCGTGGAACCAGCTCGGCACCAGGCCGCCGATTCCCGGGAAATGCGCCGGGATGCCAACCCAGCCGGCAGTCACGGCGAAGAAAGCAAGCACCACCAGCGGCACGGTCATCGTCCATTTTGTCTCTTGGGCATGATTGGCTGCCTCGCTGCGCGGTTCCCCCAAAAATGTCAGAGCTATCTGGCGCATGGTATAGAAGGCGGTGAGCAGCGCAGCCAGGGCCAACACAACAAAGACAACGAACTGCCCGTGACCAAATGCGTCGGCTAAAATCTCATCCTTTGACCAGAACCCGGCGGAAAAGAGCGGGAAGCCAGATAGGGCAAAACCACCGATCAAGAAGGTCCAAAAAGTAATCGGCATCTTCTTGCGCAGGCCGCCCATATTAAACATATCCTGCGGATCGACGTGATCCCCGGTGTGAAGGACGCCATGCTCCATACCATGGATGACTGAGCCAGAGCCGAGAAACAGGAGCCCTTTGAAGAAAGCATGGGTTACAAGATGGAAAGCGGCGGCTACATAGGCCCCGATTCCCAAGGCTGCAACCATGTAGCCCAGCTGAGAAATCGTGGAATAAGCGAGAACGCGTTTGATATCGTTGTTCGCCACGGCGATTGTAGCCGCAAATAAGGCCGTGAAGGCTCCGATGAAGGCCATGATCCCCAACGCCGGAGTGAGCGCAGTGCCCTCTTGCCAGCCGGCGGAGAGCAGCGGGAACATGCGAAGGATCATGTAGATGCCGGCAGATACCATGGTTGCCGCATGAATCATTGCAGAAACCGGAGTAGGTCCTTCCATGGCGTCGGGCAACCACACATGGAGCGGCCACTGCGCAGACTTGCCGACCGTGCCCATGAACAGGAGAATTCCCATCAATCCGGCAGCCGAAAGGCCCAGAAGACCGGATGACGTCGTCGCCAGCTGCTGCAAGGTTTCCTCATTGAAGATTTCACGGAAGGTTAGCGTTCCAGTTTGGGAGTACAGGTAGACGATGCCCAACAACATAAAAACATCGCCGACCCGGGTGGTCATGAAGGCTTTGATCATGGCAGCTCGCGCCGAGGGTTTGGCGAACCAGAAACCGATCAGCAGGTAGGAACACAAACCCATGATCTCCCAGCCAACGAACAACGTCAACAGGTTGTCGGAGACCACCAGCAGATACATGCCAAAGGCGAACAACCCAATGAATGCGAAGAAACGAGAATAGAGCGGCTCAATAGAGGGAACTTTATGCGTGTGCCCGTGCTCATCCGCCACCGTCGCAGCGTGCGGCGGCAGCCCCGGGCGGTCGTGATCGCCTGTCGGTTGTCCAAAATTATGGTAACCAATACTATAAAGAAAAATCATCAAAATGGTCCAGGCTACAAAAAAGAGGGTGACCACCGTAAGCGGGTCGACCAAAACTCCGATCTCGAACCAGTCGCCGGCCAGGGGCAGCCAATTTATCGCAGAGGTAAAGGGATGCTCGCCCAGGTGTTCGACTTGCAGCGCCCGGACAAAGACTACCATGCTGCCCAACCAGGAAAGCGACGCTGCGCCGAGGGCAATCGTATGGCTCAACCATTTACTTTTATTGGTAAATAGAACAATCAAGAAAAAAGCCAGGACCGGCGGAAGGGGAATAAGCCAAATAATCGATTCGGTCGTCATAGGATTCCTTTATTATCAAATGCAGCAAAGGATTTGAACGCGCTTCTTACGTAATACGAAATACGTACTACGTAATGCGTAATTCGTATCACCATTTCAGCAAGTCGATTTCGTCTGCCGCCACGGTATTGCGTCGCCGATAAACGGAAATGACCAGCGCCAGCCCAACCGCCACCTCTGCGGCTGCTACGGCAAAAACCATCACGGCAAAAGCCTGGCCAGCGATTCCATCCGGAGCGCGGTAGCGCCAGAAGGCTAACAGATTGACGTTCACGGCATTAAGCATCAACTCGATACCCATCAATATGGCAACGGCGTTCTTTCTGGCCAATACACCATAGAGGCCAATACTGAAAAGAGCA
>DATCIL010000414.1:0-1381 GCA_036507795.1 Anaerolineales bacterium
AGAAGATCGCTGAACTGGTAAATGTACCGGAAATCATCCGTGCGACTGTCGAGTTCGTGGATATCGCCGGGTTGGTCAGAGGCGCCAGCCATGGCGAAGGTCTGGGCAACCAGTTCCTGGCCAACATCCGCGATACCGAGGCCATCTTGCATGTCGTCCGCTGCTTCGAAGACCCAAATGTCGTGCATGTCAGCGGGGCAATCGATCCGCGAGAAGACATCGAGATCATCAACCTGGAGCTGGCTCTGGCAGACCTGGAGCAGCTGGATCGTAAACTGGAACGCCTCGCCAGCCAGATGAAAGGGGATAGGAAAGTAAAACCTGCGCTGGATATGGCGCTTGCGCTGAAAAGCCACCTGGAAGCCGGCCAGCCCGTTTCCCAATATCCGCACCCGGATGATGAGCCCTTTCGCGCCCTGATCCAGGAAATGCGTTTCCTGACCAACAAACCGGTTATCTACGTGGCCAACGTTGACGAAAGCTCTTTGACAGAGGAAAGCAAGTGCCTGCAGGAGGTGCGCCAGATAGCTCGTGAGCGGGGCGCCGAGATGGTCGGACTGGCCGCCCGGATGGAGGAGCAGCTGGCTGGCCTGAATGACGAGGAGCGGAAGCAATACCTGGAACTGGCCGGAGTAGAAGAGAGCGGCCTGGAGAAAACTATCCGTAAGAGCTACGAAGCCCTGCACCTGATCACCTTTTTTACCTTCAATGAACGGGAAGTTAGAGCCTGGACGATCGCGGAAGGATGGACCGCGCCGCAGGCAGCCGGCGTCATCCACACCGACTTTGAACGCGGCTTTATTCGCGCCGAGGTATTGGCCTTCGATACCTTTGTAAAGCACGGAAGCTGGGGAGCGGCGCGCGCCGCTGGTGCTCTGGGCCTGGAGGGAAAAGAATACGTTGTGCAGGATGGGGATATCATCTACTTCCGCTTCAACGTCTGAGAGGTGAAACCTTGTTATCGAAATTGAGAGAAAGCGAATACCACCGCGTTCGGCCCTTATTTTATGACTTAAGCTTCAACCTGGTCATCGACTCTGTGATCGACGGGAATACATCCGGATGGGTTTACGCCGACAATCCGGTGAGACCTAAGACGGCGCTGCTTTACAATCAGCGGGACGCATTGTTTATTTCCAGCCAGGTGAGCGTTAAAATTGAAAATCTGGATTTGCAGAGAACCATCCAGGAAGAAATCATTCCAGATGTCCGTGAACGGTCTGCCCCCGAACTGGCCATCCAGGTTTATCCCAAAGTATGGGAAAGAGCGATAGGCGGCATTATTGGCGATTTGCAGATGGAAAAAACGCTGCGCAGATACTATGTCTTCGACCGGCCTATACTTAATTGGCGAAATCTGGTGCCAGGCGGATACGGCCTG
>DATCIL010000415.1:0-10490 GCA_036507795.1 Anaerolineales bacterium
AAAAGCCTCACTGTATCGCTTGATTTTTCTTTTCGTCATCCTGATCTCTTTCTCGGACCTCGTGAAAGTCCGCACTTATTGTAAACGTATTTCAGGACGACACAGCAAGCGGAGCTCAGGCTTAGCGTGAGAGCATAGGACGCCGGCGAGGCTCGTTCAGGCTGAGGCTGTCTCCAGCTCATTCATAACCCGCGCTAGAGAGCGTAGTGCCGAGCGCCTGGTGCGGTTAAAAGTGCCTTCGGAGATATACAGCCTGGCCATGATGTTCTGATTGGAAAGGCCGTTTACATAAGCGTCATACAGGATCAGATATGGAAACCACTCCCGCGGAATTGGCTCTACCGGCAAAGCATCACCGGGACGCAATTTTTCAAGGGCGCCAGCAACTGCCTGGTACAGGGCTTTGCCCCTATCCAGATGGGTCACAGGTGATTCCCGCAAGCTGGATTTAACCAACCTGAGGTTGACGAGAGGGCTGTCGCCCAAATAGGCATAATCATATAAGTTTTGCAGGGCGTCCTCGACCCATTTTGCCGGGACCAATCCTGCAGGCGGTTCATCTTGCTGCAGCGGGAGTTGGATAACCTGATCCAGATAGTTATTTAGTTGTGTGGTCTTAATAATAATTTCGGTGATCCGTTCGGCCGGATCCAGCAGTAATTGTAAATCTTCAGCGGAATAATGGATGCCATTCTCCGGTCGTCCCAGGATTAAGGCGCCAATTTGCTCTTCGGAGGCATAGAGCGGGACAAGCAAAGTGGCCTCGAGGAATGGTTCAGGCAATTCACCAGGATTAAGATGCCTGACGTCTTCGGCGAGATACTCTTGCGAAGACAACTGAATTTTTTCGCCATGCCAGCGGTGAGCGCCGACCGGCTGGCCCACGCCGTTTTCAAAGACCAGCACGACGCCATAAGTGGCCCTGACCGGCAGGCATATGGCTTGTAAGGTTTGCGAGAGCATTTCGTCCAGGCTGGCTTGCTGGCCTGCCAGCCGGGTCAACTTACGAAGATTGGCGCGCAGCTCTCGCGTTCTGCGATCATAGATGAAACGATCCAGAACCCGGCGCACTTCCTCGATGACCGAATGGCTGAGAATGACCAACGGGATCAGGAAGACGATGACGCCATCGGGAATGTCATAGGTCACTCTCAGCCAGAGAAATATACCCAGGTACAGCAGGATCACGAGGCCAGTGGCAACTGCATTGTAAATAATATCGCGGCGGAGAATGCGGTGCTCCATCAAGGCGCTGTAACGGGCGACGCCATAACCAAAGAAGCCTACGGCGACGAGCAGTGGGAGAGAGACCAGAATGGCAGGGATGGAAGATCCAGGTATGGAACCGGCAATTGAAACAGCAGCCGCCAGGCTGGCAGCAAGACTGGCCACAATCAGATTATTAAATTGTTTCTTGATGATGACTGAGGCGCTCCGCCGGGCTGCCCGGATCAGGTTTATTACCGATAAGGCCGAAAACAGGATCAGAAAAAAGGCAAAAAACGGATAAAGGAGACCAAACCGCAGCGTATCAACGAGAACCGGGTCAGCTCTTTCAATAGTAAACAAATAAGGCGTATACGCCTGCAAAACCATGGCTGTTATGCCCAGCGCATATACGGCGAAAAGGCTTGTCCGGCGCCAGGAAATCGACCCGCCGGAGAGGATTAATGTCGTCGTGTGGTACCAAAAGATTACTCCCAGGCAAGCTGCCCAGCCCTGGGTCCACCCCGCAACACCAGATCTATAAGTCTCAAGCGGCCAAATGGGGAAAAGAACCCGCAACCAGAGCGGCTGAGAAGCGGGCGCGGGGCTCGAAAAAATACCCAGGAGGATATGGGCAAAAATGCTCGCCAGCGCCCACAGCGTCAGGCCGGCGAACCAGGCGACCGGCGAGCGCCGGCTGTGCGTGATGATATAAACCCCCAGCCAGACGGAGAAGATCAAACCCACAAAATTCGTCAGGAGCGCAATTGTGTATATCAATTAAATCCCCTTCTCCTGATGTTCCCTCCCTAGCAAAACAAGAAAGCGAAAACGACTCTTCTCTTTTCAATATACAAGAATACTCGAAAAAGTCAATAGCCATGCGGTCATTCTCGTGAAATTAATCCTTAATTTGACAAGTACGGCCAAATCTGTAAAATAATATCATACAAACATCATACCACTGGACCAAGCATCCTTTTCATGTACACACCCATCCGAGCGGGAAGACTCTACGAAAAAATAGTCGAACAGATCGAAGCGCTGATCTTGAGCGGGAAGCTGCAGCCGGGAGACAAGCTGCTTCCCGAACGCGAGCTGGCCGAGCAGTTCGCGGTCAGCCGGACGGCGGTACGAGAGGCGATGAAGGCTCTGACGCACAAAGGGTTGATCGAGGTAAACCCGGGCCGCGGGACGTTTGTCACGGACGGCACCTCCCAGGCGGTGCGCCATTCCCTGAGCTTGATGATGAAGTTCGGCCTGGAGGAGGGCACCCGGCACCTGGTGGAGGTGCGGGAAATTCTGGAGCCCGAGATCGCGGCTCTTGCGGCCGCGCGCAGGAAAGAAGAGCACCTGGCAGCCATGCGCAAGGCGGTGGCGGTCATGGATGGCTCTCTCGATGATTTCGGACCCTTTGTCGAGGCAGACCTTGATTTCCACCTGGCCTTAGCAGAAGCTTCCCAAAACGCGTTCATTCTCATGCTGATCGATACAATGGTCGATCAGCTGCGAGAGCTGCGCGAACGAATCGCTCAAGTTCAAGGTGGTATGCAGCGCGCCCAGCTTCACCATAAGCGCATCCTTGAAGCGGTGGCAGCCGGCGCTGCTGAGGCGGCCCAAGAAGCAATGCGCGCACACATGCGACAAGTTCATGACGACAGCGAAGCCTCGCTGGAACTTGCAGATTAAAGATTTTCGGCGAATTATGAACTTTAAATAATCCCTCAACAGACAGGACCGGGCGGGTCTTCGCCTTGATTAGCGATCCTTCGGAGCCTGGCGTGGTGCCTGATATTGGAAGGTACTATTCCTGCCCAGACCCGCCCCTACGGTTACGGCGGTAATTACTTAAAGATTATTACTGAGGAGGCGATATGCCAAACCTTGGATTCGTTGGACTGGGCGTGATGGGCGGCCGGATGGCCAAACGCCTGCTGGACTCCGGATATGCAGTGACAGGCTATAACCGCACCAAGTCCAAAGCGGAATGGCTGTTGGAGACGGGGATGGGGTGGGAGGAATCGCCGCGAGCGGTGGCGGAAAAAGCGGATATCATCTTCACGATGGTCACAAACACCGAGGCGCTGCAGGCTGTGACCTCCGGACCGGAGGGGATCCTGGCGGGACTGGGTCCAGGCAAAATCTACATCGATATGAGCACGGTCAGCCCAGCAGCCAGCCAGGGGCTGGCCAATCAGGTTTCGGAAAAGGGCGCGCAAATGCTTGACGCTCCGGTCTCGGGCAGCGTTTCGACACTGGAGGAGGGGAAACTATCCATTATGGTCGGGGGCGACCGGCAGGCTTTTGAGCAAGTGAGGCCGGTGCTGGAAATGATCGGACCGAAAGTCACCCACGTGGGAGGCAACGGCCTGGCAGTAGCGATGAAAATCGCTACCAACCTGAGCCTGGCAGTGCAAATGCTGGCTTTCAGCGAGGGGGTACTGCTGGCGGAGAAGAGCGGCATCAAGCGGAGAACGGCGGTCGAGGTGCTGCTGAACAGCGTGATCGCCTCGCCGATGGTCAAGTATCGCGGGCCGTTCGTACTGGAAATGCCGGAGGAGGCCTGGTTTGACGTGAACATGATGCAGAAAGACATGGACCTGGCGCTCGAGTTGGGGCGCCAGCTGGATGTGCCGCTGCCCACCACAGCGATTACCAATGAGCTGCTGACGGCGGCGAGGGGGATGGGTATGGTAGAACAAGATTTTGCTGTGCTTTTTAATGTCCTTGCAAAGTTATCAGGGGTAGACGGATGAGCGAGCCTCAAGAATCAACGGAGATCCAATTTAAGGCAGCCAGTTTGGATGTTGAGCACTATTTACATTTCTACCAGCAAATGGCGAAGATCCGCCATTTCGAAGAAAAAGTTAACGAGCTGTATACGGGCGCCCTGATGCCGGGACTGGCGCACCTGTATATCGGACAGGAAGCCGTGGCGGTGGGGGTTTGTGAGGCGCTGAATTCAGACGACTACATTACGAGCACCCATCGCGGCCACGGGCACTGCCTGGCGAAAGGGGCGTCCGTCGATCGCATGTTCGCCGAGCTGCTCGGCAAAGCTCCCGGATACTGTCGAGGAAAAGGCGGGTCAATGCACATCGCCGACCAAGAAACGGGCAACCTGGGGGCGAACGCCATCGTGGGAGGCAGCGCCGGAATCGCAACCGGAGCCGCCCTATCCGCCAAGAAGATGGAAACCGGTAAGGTGGCGATTTGTTTCTTCGGAGAAGGAGCGCTGGGACAGGGGATTATTTATGAAGTGATGAACATAGCGCAGCTGTGGAAACTGCCGGTGATTTACGTATGCGAGAACAATCTTTATAACGAGTATACCCATTACCGGGAAACGACGGCGGGAGATCTGAGCGCGAGAGCCAAAGGTTTCGGCATCTATAGTGAAGTTGTAGACGGGCAGGACGTACGCAAGGTGTACGAAACAGCCCTGCGCCTGGTGAAACGCGCTCGCCAGGGAGAGGGGCCAGGATTCTTGTTATGCAACACATACCGCTACCGCGGGCACCACGTAGGCGATATCGATCGCTCGTACTACCGTTCCAAGGAAGAGGAACTCGAGTGGCAGACCCAGCGAGACCCGCTAAAGATCCTGGCAGAATGGCTGTTGGAGAAGGGCTTAACCGAGCAGGCTGTCCTCGACCAAATCGACCAGGAAGCGCAGAACGAAATTGAGAGCGGGGCAGACTACGCCACGAAGGCGCCCTATCCCGAGCAGAGCGAGGTAGACCTGCATGTCTATGCTTAGCACGGCGACCCGCGAAATCACCTATGGAGAGGCCATCCGGGAAGCGCTGGCGGAAGAGATGCGCCACGACCCGCGGGTCTTTATCCTGGGCGAGGACGTGGCCGAGGCAGGGACGCCCTTTAAGGTGCTCTCCGGCCTGGTGGAGGAGTTCGGCCCGGAGCGGGTGATGGATACGCCCATCTCAGAAGCGGGGATCACGGGCATCAGCGTGGGGGCAGCCATGACCGGGATGCGTCCGGTGGTGGACATCATGTTCGGGGATTTCATCACGCTGGCGATGGACCAGATGGTGAACCAGGCTGCCAAGGTTCACTATATGTCCGGCGGGAAGCTGCGGGTGCCGATGGTCATGCGCACAACGCTGGGCGCCACCCGCCGCTCGGCGGCCCAGCACTCGCAATCCCTGCATGCCCTGTTCAGCCACATCCCCGGACTGAAAGTAGCGGTCCCATCCACCCCTTACGATGCAAAAGGGCTGCTAAAGACCGCCATCCGGGACGACAACCCGGTAGCCTTCTTTGAAGACAAGATGATGTACAAGCTGAAGGGACCGGTGCCGATGGAAGAGTATACGATTCCCTTCGGCGTTGCAGATCTCAAGCGCAAGGGGGATGACATCACCATCGTAGCGACCAGCAGCATGGTGCACGTGGCAATGGGAGCGGCGAAAATGCTGGAAGAGATCGGGATCAGCGCAGAAGTGGTCGACCCGCGCACAACTTTCCCGCTGGATAAACAAGCGCTGATCGACTCGACCAAGAAAACCAGCCGGGCGCTGGTCGTCGACGAAGGCTACGAACGGTACGGTGTAACGGCGGAAATTGCGGCGGTGATCGCCGATGGAGCCTTCTACTACCTGGATGCACCGGTAAAGCGCATGGGCGCGATGGACGTTCCTATACCGTTCTCTCCCGCTTTGGAAGACCTGACCGTGCCGACGGAGACGTCGGTATTCGAAATGGCCAAGACGCTGTGTGGGCGAGCTTAGTTTTGAAAGGAAGGTGAGATCTATGGCACTGAAAACCTATGGCCTGATGGGGGTGGATTGGGAAGAACGGGTGAACTTCGAGCGACTGCGCAAAGAGCGGTTGGGGCGGATCAAGAGGCTGCTGAAAGAATCGGAAATGGGCGCCCTGCTGTGCTTTGATATGAACAACGTGCGCTATATCACCGCCACGCATATTGGCACCTGGGCGATGGACAAACTGGCGCGGTTCTGCCTGCTGCCGCAAGACGACGAGCCGATCAATTGGGATTTCGGATCAGCAGCGCGCCATCACCAGCTGTACTGCCCCTGGCTGGGGGATGGCCGCTCGCGAGCCGGCATATCTACACTGAGGGGAGCCATGCTGCCGGAGGCCGGGCGGGCGGAGGACGTTGCCCGCAAGATCCGCATCGAGCTGGAAAAGCGAGACCTGCTGAACGAACCCGTGGGGGTAGATGCGGTCGAGCTGCCGGTGCTGTTTGCCCTGCAAAAGGAGGGGATCCAGGTGGTGGACGGGCAGCAGCTCATGCAGGCGGCCAGAGTCATCAAGACCCAGGATGAAATCACTCTGTTGGCGACGGCATGCATGATGGTGGATGCGGCGTACGAGGAGCTTTACCGGGCGATGAAGCCGGGAATGCGGGAGAACGAATGCGTTGGGCTGGTGAGCAAAGTCCTGTACGACCTGGGATCCGAACACGTCGAAGGCGTGAACGCTATTTCCGGGGAACGCTGCAACCCACACCCGCACGTGTATACCGACCGAGTCTTGCGTCCGGGCGACCCGGCTTACTTCGATATCCTGCATAGCTACATGGGCTACCGGACGTGCTACTACCGGACATTCGTCATCGGGAGCGCTTCCCAGGCTCAGGTAGATGCCTATACGCGCTGTCGCGATTATTTGGACGAAGCCATCAGCCTGATCAAACCCGGCGTCAGCACGGCGGACGTGGTGAAAGTATGGCCCAAGGCCGAGGAGTTTGGATTCCCGGATGAAGAGGCGGCCTTCGCGCTGCAGTACGGGCACGGGGTAGGCCTCTCAATCTGGGAGAAACCCGTGTTCAGCAGGCTGGTCTCACTCGACCATCCCGAGGTAATCGAAGAAGGCATGGTCTTCGCGCTGGAGACCTTCTGGCCGGCGGATGACGGTTGGTCGGCGGCGCGCATCGAGGAGCAGCTGGTGGTTACCAAGGATGGCTGCGAGGTGATCACGCGCTTTCCGGCCGAAGTGCTGATGGTGGCCGGCGTCCGCTATTACACCGCCGCTGGCCCGCTGCCCGCGACGCGTGAGACGCAATCGAACCTGAACAACTCCTCGGTTTACGGGGGCGCAGTCGACGCAGTTGTCGCCGGCGCAAAAGCAGAAGGCGATAAAGTGCCCGCCTAGAGATTGCACCAGGGCTGATAAGGAGATTAACTCTGGCTACCAAAATCATCATGCCGGCGTTAGGCATGGCCCAGGAAACGGGCAAGCTGATCGCCTGGTTGAAGCGGGAGGGGGAACGCGTCGACAAAGGCGAACCACTCATGGAGGTCGAAACCGATAAAGCCACGGTGGAGATCGAGGCGCCGGCCTCCGGGACGCTGAACGGCCTGCGCGCCCAAGATGGCGACGAGGTCCCGGTCGGCGAGGTGATCGCCTGGATCCTGGAACCAGGTGAAAGCACCCCGCCGGAGCCGGGCGGCTCAAAGATGAAAGAAGCTCCTCGCGAAGAACCTGAGGAAGCCGCGGTTTTGAACGCTTCGCCCCTGGCGCGTAAGATCGCTGCCCAACACGACCTGGACCTGGCGCTGGTGAGATCGGACGGGGGCCGGATCGAAAAAGATGATGTCCTGGCTTACCTGGACGATATAAATATCAGGCGGAATACCGCGCGCCGGGCGCCGGCCTCACCCAAGGCCCGCCGCCTGGCGGAGGAGCGCGGCCTGGACGTAGCCCATTTGACCGGCAGCGGTCCCGAAGGGGCGGTCCTGGCAGAGGATGTCCTGGCCGCATCCCTGGAGGGCGGGATGACGAGCTCCCTTGCAGTGAGCGGCATTTGGCAGGTAATGGTCGGGCGCGTGAGCCAGAGCTGGGCGGATGCGCCGCATTTTTACCTGCTGCGAGAAGTCGACGCCAGCCGGTTGGTCGCCTGGCGCGAGCGGCTGCAAGCGGGAGGCGACCCGAAGATCACCTTTAGCGACCTGCTGGTGAAATTGGCGGCAGCGGCGCTGCGCCAGCACCCTGGGGTAAATGCCAGCTGGAATGATGGCGAGATCCTGCTAAAACGTGAGATCAACGTCGCCCTGGCCATTGCAATAGAGGCTGGATTGGTCGCGCCGGTTATCCACCGGGCAGATGAGCTGAGGTTGCAGCAGATTGCAGAGCGGCGGCAGGAGTTAATCCAGCGGGCCCAGGGGGGCAGGCTGCGCCCGGAAGATTTGAAGGGCGGCACTTTTACCATCAGCAACCTGGGCATGTATGGGGTGGACGCTTTCAATGCGATCGTGAACCCGCCCCAGGCGGCGATTTTGGCCACTGGTCGAATCGCAGAACGGGTCATAGCGATCGATGGGCGACCGGCCGTGCGACCAACCATGATGATCAGCCTGTCTTGCGACCACCGGGTCCTGGATGGCGCCCGCGCGGCGCAATTTCTCAAGACCTTAATCGACCTTATCGAAGAACCTCTGGCCCTGTTGAACTGAGACCAGGAGAATTCGTGGTTTTTTATCCGTGAGCAACTTTCAGTACCCACCGTTTTCGGGAAGCGAATATGCCCGCCGGTACGCCGAGGTAAAGAAGATCATGGAGCGGCACGGGCTGGAAGTCGCATTGTGCTATGGCAACCGGGGAGCTCCCGGCATGCTGCATTACCTGGCAAACTTTCAGCCCCGATGGGAATCCTTCCTGGTTTTTCCTTATTCGGGCGAACCGGTGCTATTCGTGCAGTTGTACAACCACGCACCGGATGCGCAGCGCAACGCCGTCATCGCCGATACGCGCTGGGGCGGGATGGATACAACCGAAAGCGTGGCAGCCGAATTGCGGGAGAAAGGTTTGGCGACCAGCGCCCTAGGATTGGCGGGCGGTGTGCCTTACCGGCGCTACCAGGCTTTACAGCATGCTCTCCCCGAGGCTGCCTGGGTAGACCTGACTGCAGAGCTGGGACGCCTGCGGTGGATCAAGAGCGAAGAAGAGATGGCCGTAATGCGGCGAGCGGCGGAGCTCACCGACCTGGCGGTGGCTGCCCTGGCGGAGGAATTGAGACCGGGAATGCGAGAAATCGACCTGCTCGGGGTGATGCAGGCGGCAGTACAAATGCAAGGAGGGCAGGTGGAGCTTTGTTACCTGGCCTCAACCCCGATGCAGGAGCCCAACGCCTTTGTCCCCGCCCAGACGCTCAGCGAGCGCCGCATCCAGGCTGGAGACGTGGTTATCACGGAGATTGGGGTTAGCTGGGCAGGATACGCGGGCCAGATACACCGGCCCCTGGCAGTCGGGACTTCTCCAAGCGCTGAGTACCAGCAGCTCTTCGAGGTCGCCTCGGAAGCTTATTACCGCATAGCCGAGGCGATCCGGCCAGGAGCCAGCGAGCAGGAGGTGCTGGCAGCGGCCGAGGTCATCCACGAAACAGGATTCACGATCTGCGACGACCTGGTACACGGCTTTGGAGGCGGATACCTCCCGCCGGTGTTGAGGACCCGACGCACCTCTCACGGGCCAGTCGAACCGTTCGTCTTCGAGAAAAATATGTGCGTCGTCATCCAACCGAATGTGATCAGCCGAAACCGCCGCATGGGCATCCAGCTCGGCCAGCTGCACGTCGTGGACGACGACGGCCTGGAGACGCTTCAGCATTATCCACTTGAATTCATCGTCACCGGCGCTGCTTAAGCCGTGGGCCGGAGCCAAAATGGCAACCATTAACCAGGAGGCATGTATGAAAAGAAATCCAGCATAGAAGTTATCTCTCGTATTTTTGACCACAACAAAAATTAATTCCAATGCCAATGGAGGAAGAAGATGAAACACATCAGAGCTTTATTTTCAGGATTGGTTTTGCTGGCCTTCTTGCTGGCTGCCTGCACGCCAGCGGCAGCACCAACTGAGGTCCCCACTACTGCTGAGGTTGAACCAACCGAGCCACCGGCGGTGGAACCGGCTCCGACCGAAACAAGCGCAGCCACCGCCCCGCCTGAAGCAACCGAGGCGATGACAGAAGAACCGACTACAGAAGAACCGATCCGCATCGGCGCTTCCCTGCCCTTATCAGGACGTTTCAGCGAACCAGGTTCGGCTGCGAGAGATGGTTACGAGGTCTGGGCAGCCATGATCAACGAGTCAGGCGGCTTGCTCGGCCGGCAGGTTGAATTGATGGTGTTGGACAATGCCAGCGACCAGGACACCGCCGTGGCGGACTACGAAAAGCTCATCACCGTGGATGAGGTGGACCTGGTTGTCGGTCCATTTTCCAGCTTCCTGGTAATCCCAACCTCTGAAGTGGCGGCCCGCTACGGGTATGCCTTCGTAGAACCAGCCGGCGGGGCGCCTGA
>DATCIL010000416.1:0-1062 GCA_036507795.1 Anaerolineales bacterium
ATCCGGGGGTCGGAGGATTTTGAGGAGAAGCGCCGGGCGTTATACGGGTTGATTAAGAAATATTTCCCCGAAATGGCGGCGGGCGAGCACTACCGCCCGATCACCGATAAAGAACTTAAACGCACTTCGGTGTACGCCATTACCATCGAGAGCTGGAGCGGCAAGCGCAATTGGATGGAACGCGCCGAGCAGAGCGACGAATGGATGCCATTAGGCGAGGAATGGTTTGGCTGAGAAACTGGCTCTCTGGGATTTAGCGTGGTAGGGGCTCTCCTTTTTGCACGCGATTCCCGATGAGCGGAGAAATTTCTTGTTATAATTATCCATGAGGGGATGAAAATTTAATAGGCTAAACCAGTTACAGATCGACAGGAGGGTACTATGGTAACGAAAGAAATGCCGACATTTAAAACGAGCATTGACATTGAAGCAGGCAAGCGCCAGCAACTGATTACCGTGCTTAATCAGCAGCTGGCAGACACCTTTGACATGATGAGCATGATGAAGCAGGCTCACTGGAATGTCAAAGGTCCCCAGTTTATCGCCTTGCACGAGCTGTTCGACGAAATCGCTAACGGCCTGATCCCCTACGTGGATATTATTGCCGAGCGCGTCACAGCTCTGGGCGGCATGGCCATGGGAACGGTCCGAATGGCCGCACAGGCTTCTCGCCTGGACGCTTACCCAACCGATGTGGTGAACGGCCTGGAGACGGTAAGAGTAGTCGCCGACCGGCTGGCTGATCTGGCGGCCAGCACCCGGGAAGCAGGTGACCGGGCCGAGGAACTGCATGATATGGACACCAACGATCTCTTCCTGGAGGTGTCGCGGGACCTGGATAAGTGGTTATGGTTCCTGGAAGCCCATTTGCAGGGCGAGTAAGTAAACTATAGGAACCGCGAAGGCGCGAAGCGTGCGAAGAAGACGCCAAGGAATTTAAAAATTTCTGCTTTGCGATCCTTTGCGTCCCTCGCGCCTTTGCGGTTATCGAATTCCCTCCGGCTCGTCCGGTTAAGGAGTTTGAAAACGGTTAACCGAGCTTACCAGCGGTCCATTGCACGC
>DATCIL010000417.1:0-2570 GCA_036507795.1 Anaerolineales bacterium
GCGGAAAAAGGTTATGCCCGGCTGGCGGTCATTGCGGCCAGCGGCACCCGCCGCTATTACGGCGGGCGCGGGTTCAAGTTGGGCGAGAGCTACATGGTGAAGGACTTGCCGGCGGGTTGGGTCAAAGGGTAACTGGGGTAAAATAGAGATTATGCTTTGGTGGCAGACCGGGGTGATTTACCAGATCTATCCGCGCAGTTTCAAGGATACCACCGGTAACGGCGTCGGCGATCTGCAGGGCATTATTGAGAAGTTGGATTACATCACGGATACATTGGGCGTCGATGCGGTTTGGATTTCCCCTTTCTATCCTTCCCCCATGGCCGATTTCGGGTATGACGTTTCGGACTACACGGACATCCATCCGCTGTTCGGCGATCTGGAGACCTTTGACGAGCTGGTTGCCCGCGCTCACCAGAAGGATCTCAAAATAATTATCGACTACGTCCCGAACCATACATCCGACCAGCACCCCTGGTTTAAAGAGTCGCGGTCATCCCGGGATAACCCCAGGCGCGACTGGTATGTCTGGGTCGACCCAAAGCCGGATGGTTCTCCGCCGAACAACTGGCAGAGCGTCTTCGGGGGATCCGCCTGGGAGTGGGATGAAAAGACCGAGCAGTACTACCTGCATTCCTTCTTGAAAGAGCAGCCCGATCTCAACTGGCGCAATCCGGAAGTCAAAGCCGCCATGTTTGACGCCGTGCGATTTTGGCTGGAGCGCGGCGTGGATGGGTTCCGCATCGACGTCGCCCATTACATCATGAAAGACCCGCAAATGCGGGACAACCCGCCCAACCCCTCTCCAAAATCGGTCCCCTACAAGCCGCCCAGGGAATACGATTACCAGTTCCACCTGTATGACAAGGGCCACCCGGATGTTCACCGGGTCTATCGCGAGTTCCGCCAGATTCTCGATTCTTATAGTGAGGACCGGCCGCGTTTCTCGATTGGCGAGATCCACATTTATGATTTGGAAGAATGGGTCTCCTATTGCGGCGAGAATCTGGACGAGTTGCACATGCCCTATAACTTCTCTCTGCTTATGGCCCGCTGGCAGGCGCAGGACGTGCGACAGGCCGTGGATGCGATGGAAGCCAGTTTGCCTCCCGGCGCCTGGCCGAACTATGTGCTCGGCAATCACGATGAGGACCGGCTGGCGAGCCGCATCGGCCGGGCGCAGGCTCGCGTGGCTGCCATGCTGCTTTTGACGCTGCGCGGCACGCCCACGATATATTATGGCGATGAAATTGGCATGCAGGATGTGCCCATTCCTCCCGAACGCCAGCAGGATACTTATGGAATCCGCGTCCCGGAGCGCAGCCGGGATCCCTGCCGCACGGCGATGCAGTGGAGCGACGCCCCCAACGCCGGTTTTTCTCCGCCCGAAACCGAGCAGCTCTGGCTGCCTCTCGCCGAGGATTATGCCAGCGTAAACGTGCAAAAACAGTTGGAGCAGCATACCTCGATGCTCGACCTCTACCGACAGTTGCTCGCCTATCGCCGTTCCACACCGGCCTTGCAGCACGGCGATTACCAGCCCATCGATCAAACCACCGGGGAGTGCCTGGTCTACCTGCGCCAGGTGTCGGATCAGACGCCCATCCTGGTCGCGCTTAATTTCTCCTCGGAAGAACAGCACCTGCGCTTAGCGCAATTCGGAAGCGGACGCCTGGTAATTTCAACCCACCTCGATCGCAATGGCGCCATCGATCTGGCCGATCTGGAGCTGCGCCCGGACGAGGGCCTGATCATCGAACTTGAGTAGCTATGTATGACCGATAACCCCCTTTGGTATAAAGACGCTGTCATCTACGAGCTTTACGTAAGGGCATTTTACGACAGCAACGCCGATGGTCACGGAGATCTGCCCGGGGTGATCGCCAAGCTGGATTACCTGAAGGATCTCGGCGTCGACTGCCTGTGGCTGCTGCCCACCTACCCTTCTCCCCTCAAGGATGATGGCTACGATATCGCCGATTACTACGACGTGATCTCCGACTATGGCGCCCTTGACGACTTCAAGCAGTTGTTGGAAGAGGCGCACGCCCGCGGCATCCGGGTGATCACCGATCTGGTCCTCAACCATACCTCCGACCAGCACCCATGGTTTCAATCTGCTCGTTCCGATCCGGATTCTCCCTACCGGGATTATTACGTGTGGAGCGACACCGATCAAAAGTATAAAGAGACGCGCATCATCTTCCTGGATACCGAGGACTCAAACTGGGCCTGGGATGCCCAGGCCGGCATGTACTACTGGCACCGCTTCTACTCCTCCCAGCCCGATCTCAATTATGACAACCCGGCGGTGCGCGAGGAGATGAAGAACGTTATGAAGTTCTGGATCGATATGGGCATTGATGGTTTCCGGGCTGACGCCGTCCCCTATCTTTATGAACGCGAGGGCACCAACTGCGAGAACCTACCGGAAACCCACGCCTACCTGAAAGAGATCCGCCGCTTCATGGACCAGAATTATCCCAATCGCTTGCTGCTTTGCGAAGCCAACCAGTGGCCCGAGGATTTACGCCCGTATTTCGGCGATGGGGATGAATTTCACATGGGTT
>DATCIL010000418.1:0-2256 GCA_036507795.1 Anaerolineales bacterium
TGTGCCCGGCAATAGTTCCTGCACGGTATCGATACGGGGGTCTTCGAATACCTTCAGTTTGGAATTGGCAATGGCCAACACGATGCCCAGGAAGCTGGCCAGGACAGTCAGGAATCCGATGGCGATGGCGACTTCCACAAGAGGATCTCTATAAAGGGGTTCCTGAAACCGCTACAAACTTGAAGAGTGTGTCGCAAAAACCAATTAGAGAAACTTCCTCTCCCTGAGGAAGACGACTACGTGGATGTAGTCGGTCGAAAATGTCTGGAACATATTTTCCAGGATTGAGGTGAGGGTGCAGACTTTCAGTGAATAGATTTGTTTGTAGTTTATTAAATGACCCCTCACCCTGGCCCTCTCCCAGAGGGAGAGGGGATGGCTTTTTAAGCTCAAGCAACAACTTCTGGGAGAAGGTGTCGCAAAAGCCCTTAAACCCCCTCTCCCACCGGGCTGTCTCTTGATCTGATCTCTTGTTCATGCAGTTACCTCCCTGAGCAAGCGATAACCATTAATGCGTTCGTTTAATCGAGACCAACCCAACCACATCGTTACCCAACTGGCCCGGCCGGTACGCTTGGTGTCGGTAAAACCTCCCAGCTTGGCAACAGCCAGGTAGGCCCACTTCAAGGTGGGCGCGTCTTTGGGTAAGGTTCTGCGCTTCTGCGTACTCACCCACAGCAACTTCCATTCCTCCGCGCCCAGCACCTGCGTGCAGGGCATCGCCGCTAACTCCGTATTGTCCAACGCTTCCCGTAACTGCAACAAGCGCACCGCCACAAAGGCCAGCAACACCGCCATCTTCAGCAGATTGTCCCGATGCTGCATCCGTAGCTCTTCCACCCCAGCCCCGCTTTTCCACGCCTTATGAAATTCTTCTATGCGCCAACGCAAGCCGTAACACCGCAGTATATCCTGGACCTGTTCCGCATCCGCAATCGCTTCACTGGTTAATAAGAGCCAGCACAGCTTCTCCGGCGCGTGGCCCGTCTCTTCCGCCAACACGACATTGACCCGGAGCGGGCTCAATTCCGCGCCGTCCGGCCGCTTCGGTAGCGCGAGCGTCACCGCGGCGCTGCGCAGCGCCAATACCGCTCGCCGCGCCGGCCGGCCGCCCCGTTGCGGGACCTGAACACCCACTTGACCCCGCGCTGCGCCGTGCCGGCGAACCTGCTCAAACAGCCGCTGTTCCTCAGCCCACAGCCGCCGGTCCTGGGCCGCGCGCACAATAAAGCGTTCCCCCCGCTGGCATTGGTAATGTAAATACTCAAACACATCCGCTTCCCGATCACACACCGTGATAACCCGGGCCATGGTCTCTCCCAGCCGCGCCGCTACCCGCTCCGAGGCCCGCTGCCATTTGTAGCTTTCTTTGTCTTGATAAGCCCGCTCCTTGCGTCGCTGCCGCTTTCCGCGTTGCGCCGCCGGCCGGCTCCAGTAGTCCTGTTCAACCAATCCCACCGTCTGTTCACTATCGGCATCCACCAGCAGCGAACTATGTACCCACAGCCCCGAACCCGCGCGCCGGTCCGGCCCGCCTAACTCTCCCAATCCTTGTCGCACCGCGTGCCGATAGCTCAACGTCGTCGTATCCTGAATCTCCAACAACCGCGCACAGCCCGCCGCCGCACGGGCTGTGGCCAGGAATCCGCCGGCCATCAATGCCTGTGCTTGTACATGGTGATTACGCACCAATCGATACGCCCCTTCTTGTACGATCTCATCGCCGTCACACGAACGCGCCAAACTACGGCCAGTGTGGGTCGCCAGTTGCTCGGCCATCTTAACCACCCGCCGGGTCCGGCGCACATCGCCGAGTTCACACCACCCAAACATATCTTGCGCCCAGTGCTGCGTATTGAATAGTCTTGTTCCATTCATATCGAGCCTTCCCCTATCTGATTAACTTGCTCGATCTGATCCGTGTTCCTTGATAAAGTTCTGTTCCTCCTCATAAAAATTTGCACAAGAGACAGCCCGGTGGGAGAGGGAGTTGAATGATGAATGTTGTTTACAGGACGGTACGCTAACCCGGGGCGGTATTGATAGTCTCCAATCTCTCCTGAATTTTGGCGGCTTTTTCCTTGCTGCCGCCGAGAAATCCCGGTGCCTGCCGGTAATATTCCATCAGGTCTTGCAGGGCATTCACATTATTTCCATCCAGTTCCACGGCCCGTTCCAGGGCTTTGCGCGTCTTTTTTGCGAGAGAGTAAGCGGCCAGGAAGTTCGATTGTTCGGCCAGACGACCGTAGCATTTAC
>DATCIL010000419.1:0-3475 GCA_036507795.1 Anaerolineales bacterium
CTTGGGAATGAAGTCCTTCGCGGATAACGGCACGGCCATGTAAACCATGGCCGCGGGCTTCTCGCGCGTGTAGGCAAGTTGCCCGGTCAGCCAGCCCCAGGTGTACTCCACGCCGACGCCGGGACCCTTATTGATGCTCGCTGCGCCGGACTGAGCCGCGCCCGGGTCGCGGCTATAGTCGTAGGCGTCGTACTCGGCCACAAACGCCCAGTCCTTCAGCCCCTTGGGGCGATAACGCACGCCGCCGAACACTCCGTCTATGCGCTCCTCGCCGTAACCCAGCGTGAAATCGAAATCACCCAGGCGCTTGTTTGCCACGACGTATTGAGCCTGGAAGATCCTGGTGCCTATGATGTCCTGCGCGCCGATCGCAAGCTGCGGCAGCCAGCCGCCCTCCTCGAGCAGGACGAATTTGCCGTCGAAGGCCTTGTCCTTGAAGTCACCAAAGTCCCCGCTGGTCTGACCGGGGAAACCGGGAAATCTCATGACCCGGGTATAACGGGCCGAGAGCTCGAGCCGTGGCAGCATCGTCACGCTGGTCCAGAGCGTGGGATACGGCTCGGCGAAGCCGTAGCCGAAGCGCAGTGTGCCATCGGGCGCAACGCGGGCGTCGGGCATGTTGATGAGCCCCGTCTGCCCGGTCGTGCTCGCCGCCTGCGGCCACGCTGGGGCCGACCAGCTCAGCGCGGCGAGGACGAACAGCGCACGGCGCAACCACTGATCAATAAAGATTGATGAAGACACATTACGTCCAAGATCAAGAACAATGGAACCACAGATGAACACAGATGAACACAGATAAAGGAATAATGAGTCAACGAGAGCCCAGCTCGCACGTTAAGGGTTCAACAGGGTTAGTGGGCAATCCTAGTTGGTTTTCATTGTTATTGATTTTTCATCTGTGTTTATCTGTGTTCATCTGTGGTTGATTATTCGTTCTTAGCTCCGAATATCTGTGGTGACAAATGGAACCTAACCAGATTACCGAGAGGATCATCGGATGCGTCCATCGCGTGAGTAATACCCTTGGCAGCGGCTTCCTGGAAAAGGTTTACGAGAATGCTCTCTTACTCGAGCTTGGTCATTGCGGTCTGCGCGCTGAGCAACAACACCCCATTAGAGTCTTCTATCGCAACTCACTCATCGGTGAGTTTGCCGCCGACATCCTGGTCGACAATTGCGTAATTGTTGAGCTAAAGGCGGTAAAGACGTTGGATGACGTGCATACTGCGCGGTGTCTGAATTATCTGAAAGCGACGGGCATGAAAATATGTCTACTGATCAACTTCGGCAAGCCGCGAGTAGACATAAAGCGAATCATTCTCGGGTACCTTGGGGAGGAACCAAAGATGAACGCAAATGCACACGGATAGGATTAAGAGCAACAATCAAGAGATTGCACTTGGACTAATTCTTTTTAGTTCAAATTATGTTTCGGTTTTATCTGTGTTTATCTGTGTTCATCTGTGGTTGATTATTGAATTTGACTCCAAAATATCTGTGGCTGGAAACAAAAAAGGGCAGGAAACATTTCCCGCCCTGTTCTAGTCCTGCTTTACGGTTAGCAGCCTCGAATCACGATTCACGAATCACGAGTCACGTCCTTCGGGCTAGTGATGTGTAGTCGTCGTTGTCGTGTTCGCCGTCGCCACCCCGGCCACCACTGCCGCGCTAATGGCAATCACTGCAGCGGTCGTGCCGACCGGCGCGCCGCCTGCGACAGCAGCACCTCCTCCAACCGGATTTCCAGGAGGAATCGCCTCGGGAACGGAAGTCAGCGGAAAGTTCGGCATCTGGAACACTCCCGGCGGCACCTCGCTCATTGGAACAAGGCCCCCCAGGGTCGTGGAGCTGGTCACGACGGCGGTCTGGCCAACACTGAACAGCACGGTGCCGGCGCCATTGGTAATGCTGATCACGCCGTTGATCACCTGGATGTACAGGGGGTTGACCAGCTCGGCTACGAATTCAGTGCCGCGGATGCCGATCGTCGCCAGCGGCGTCGCCACTTTAAGCGCGTCGCGGTTCCGGGACGTCACCAGGCCCGTGATCATCCTCAACCCGCCCCGCACCAGATTGAAGATCGCGCTGGCGTTTTCGGGAGCCTTGGAGTTGTAGGTGTAGTGCTGGACCTGGAAGGAAGTGTTTTCTTTCAACAGGACCGCCGTGCCATCCTCGAACTTCAACACGGCGTAGCTCTGGGCGGCCGTGGTGATGGTGGCGTTGTTGACCAGGGTCTGGCCTTTCGCGACCCTTGCCGGCTGCCCGATTCCCACCTGGCCTGTTACATTCCCGCTGACCTCCAGCACGTAGCCCTGCGCGCTTTGCGCGAACGACGGCCCGCTCATCGCAAGTGCGGAAAATCCCACTACGACCGTGAGGAATCTCAATATGCATAACATATCCAGGCCCCTTTCCCAATACCTGTTCTTGCTCTTAGATGACGTCTTGAGTGCCCTGGGCGGATCTGGGCTCAAACCGTCTAGAAGCAAATGCTATCACGACCACGGCTGGACCGCGTTACAGGCTAGAACCTATCTCGAAAATCGAAAAGCAGGATTAACCACAGATAAACGCAGATGAACGCGGATGAAAATCTCCTGCTAATCAGGGTATTGGGTTTCACTATCTGTGTGTATCTGTGTTCATCTGTGGTTCCATTCAGCGTAAAAAAAACAGCCCGCGCGGGGCTGCTTGATATCTCGTCCTGCCCGGTGAAAATTTGTTCTTCTAATGATGGGCAGTTGTAGTTGTACCGTTGCTTGCTGCCGCTATTCCCGCCGCTACTAAGCCCAACCCTATCACGATGGATAGGAGACTGGGTGTGGCAGCGGGTGCCCCCGCAACCACGGGCGGCACAGTTTCCGTGCCCGCTTGTGCCACTAAAACACCCTGCTGTGGAACCGCGGTGCCTTGCCCCGTCCCTTGGGCCTGAAGAACCGGCGAACCAATCATTCCCATACTGAGAATCAAGATCGCGATCGGTTTCATGGTGCTTCCTTTCTTAAGTACTGCGATTGCTATGCTAGTCCTCTGCGCGCATCATGACAACGGCAACTCTCTCATGTTTGTCCTAAATCAAGGACGGCCGGACAGGTTGAACCGGGCGTTATTACTCCGGAGAGCAGCCGCACCGTTACCTCCATCAGCATGCCAGCACCAGCCGTATCCGCTCCGCTGCAGTGCGTTCCAGTCGCACGACTGTTGATTTATAAGATAATTCTGGTGGAGTGACCCCATAACGCCGGTTGCTCCCCGGTTGGCTATTTGCAATTCATAAGCGTGGTAGCTACTCGCTTCCTGTGGCCCCGGTTGGCGAAACCTCGACGTAGGTCGGGTGATAGGAGGGATAGCCCTTGTGACGTAGCGTGCAAAGGATTAGCCTGAAAACAGAGGGTTAGGGAGATTCCCCTCTCCCCCGGTTTCGGGGGAGAGGGTTAGGGTGAGGGGGCTGGGTTTAGGTTCTTTCTTGAGC